>NZ_JBSGUP010000229.1:0-11549 GCF_053607985.1 Streptomyces sp. NPDC055078 | reverse complement strand
GTCGACGGGGGACCACCGGACTCTTCTGCCGTGTGGCGTCAGAAGACGCTCACGCCATAGGCGCTCAGCGCCTCGGTGACGGGCTGGAAGAACGTCGTGCCGCCCGATGAGCAGTTGCCGCTGCCGCCGGAGGTCAGCCCGAGCGCGGTGGAACCGGCGAACAGCGCACCGCCGCTGTCTCCCGGCTCGGCGCAGACATTGGTCTGGATCATGCCGTAGACGATGTCTCCGCCGCCGTAGTTGACGGTGGCGTTGAGACCGGTGACCGTGCCGCCGCGCAGACCGGTGGTGCTGCCGCTGCGCTGCACGGACTGGCCGACTCTGGCGTTCCCGGCCGAGGTGATGTCCCGGTACGAGCCGTTGTAGAGGGAGACCCGGCCGTCCGCGGCCGAGGCTGTGGAGTGACGGATGATGCCGTAGTCGTTGTTGGGGAAGCTGGAACCGGTCCTGGTGCCCAGCCGGGTGGAGTTGGACGCGTTGGTGTACCAGGTGCTGCCGATATTGGTGCAGTGGCCTGCGGTGAGCGCGTAGTACGTGCTTCCGCTGCGGACGTTGAAGCCCAGCGAACACCGCCCGCCGCCCGCGTAGATGGCCTGGCCGCCCGCGATGAGCTTGCTGAAGGTGCCGGGAACCCGCTTGATCTCCAGCGAGCCGGACTGCTCGCCCGCGGCCTTCTCGATCTGTGCGATCTCCTTGGCGGAGACGCTCTGGTCGGCGGTGACGACGAGTTTGCCCGTCGCCTTGTCGGTGTACCAGGCGGTGCCGGCGATATCCGTGCCGAGCACCGCGTCGCTCGCCTGCGCGAGCTGTGCCGTGGTGGCCCGGCCGCCGTCGCCGGACCCGGCGACGGCGGTGGGCGCGGCGAGCGCGGAGACGGTCACCAGACCTGCCGCGACGGCGAGCAGCCGCGCGCGCCCGCTGACACGGCCGTGGGGGGAACGGTTGAACTTCACTGAGTCCTCCGTGGGGGGATTCCGGGATCCGCTGGGTGACGGTCCCTGAGTCGCGCCGACTCGCCGACCGAACGATCTTTCGGTCATGAGCCTGTCAAGTGGCGCGATAGGAATCCTGGGCTCCGGATGCTTCGGCGGCAAGATCACCTTTCGGCCCCGCTACGCGCGTCCAGCGGGTGCGGGTGATGGTGGGGGTTTGCCGGGGTGGCCGGCGCGTGTGTGCCGGGCGGGTGCGGTGTCACGGCTCGGGCGTTTGCTGATGTGCAGTCAACTGACGTCGGAGTCAGCTCGGCCGGAGTGAATCATATGAGGTGCCGGAGGATTGAACTGGAACCCTACTCACCGTTTCGGCTGCTCAGGATGTGATCGAATTCGAACGGACCGTGACGGGTGGGGTGGTGATGACGCCTCACGCATCCCGTCCGGCGCGGTGTCTCGGGCCCGCCCCGGAGCTTGGCGGTCGCATATCCCGCCCGGTCGGCGCGAACTGTCCGGCGGTGGCCCGCCGTGGGCGCGGAGATGGCCGCCGGACGTCGGTCGGGTGCCTCGATGCTTGGAGATTTGTGGTAGATCGCCAGCTTTTGCCCACTTGGAGTGAGTGGCTGGTCTGTACACCTTGACGGCGGGGCGTTTCGGCCGTAGGGCTGTGCGCGCGGCGAGGGTCCTCGTATGCCGGTTCCTCGTATCCGGGTCCGGGTCGGATGTCCCGGGTTCGGATGTCCCGGGTTCGGATGCCCCGGTGCCCGCGGGCCATGGTGCCGTCCTCGGGTGCCGGATTGTCTGAACGCGCCCCTGGGGGATCCCGGGCCCGCCGGACGCACGCCGGAGCGGCTGGAACCGGAAGCTGAGTCCAGGGCCGTCGTGGACGAGCCGAGTGCGCCGGTGGTGGCGCACAGGGGTCGTGGGTGCGGGACGAAGATGACGCCGGCCGAAGCGCTTGATGATGTCGGCCATAGTGGCCCCCCTTTTTTCGTCACTTGGACGATGGTGGGCAACCTATTATCGTCAGTGCGACGAAATGCGGTTCCCGTGGTTGTCCGCGACCGCGCCGGGGATGCGTCCGGGGGCGTCCGGGGGCACGGTGGAGGCATGCCCGCACACCCACCGGTCATCGTTCACCCTCCGTCGCCCGGGGGAGGGCGGAGAGTGACCATCCACGGTCAGTTCGCCGGTCTCGCGCACGGCCGGGGCGAGTTGGCCGGACTGTTGCGCAGGGGGCTCGGTGCCGATGACGAGGTGATCGACCTCTTCGACGGGGAACTGGTCGAATGGCGTGGTGGCGGGGTGGACGACTGGCCGCCTGTTTAGGGGCCGGACCGGCCGCAGGGACGGGGGAGCCCCGGCTGGAGGGGGGAGACCAGCCGGGGCCGCGGAGGGGGCGGATACGGAGGGCGGTCGCCTCTCGGCGAGGGGCTCCATGGGGCTTCAGCCGAACGATCTTCCCCATGGGCGATGGGTAGGGCCCGGGGACACTGTCCCCTCCGTAGCCGCAGTTGTCTCAACCACAGGTCGGCCCGGGTTGTTCCGGCGCCCGCCGCCGCCTCCGTGTGACATCGGGCACTGCTGTCGGGTGTGGTGCGGTGCGGTGTGCGGCGTGGTGTGGTGCGGTCGGTTCCGGTCCGGTCAGGGACGCCCCGTCGCGCGGCACGGCACGGCACATCGGGCGGGGCGGGGGCAGATCATGCCCGGAAAACACCATTGCCCGGGGCCGTTCCCACGGCTAGGGTCCTGGCTGTGACTGCCGGGTCGGCCTTGGGCCAGAAGCGAGCAGGGTTCCCGGCCTCGGAGTGACTCCGAGGCGGGCGCGAGCCCCGCCTTTCCCTTTGTGTACGCGCACTTCGCGCGCTGTTCCGCGGTGCCCCGGGCGCTGCCGCCTCCGGCACCGTCATCCCGCGGCATCCGCGGGCTACCCCGCTTCCCGCCGGCTTCCGCCGGCTCCGCCGCCGTGGCGCGCGCTGTCCCCGTGACCGCCGCGCACCACTTCCCGCGCGGCTCCTCGTCATGCCCGCACACCGTCCGTGGCGTGTCCGGCGCGACGGCAACCATCCGACACAGAAAGCAGAGAATGCCGAACGATTACCATCAGCAGATCATCGATGAGTTCCGGGCCAACGGGGGTGAGGTCGGCGGTCCGTTCGAGGGAGCCAGACTGCTCCTGCTGACCACTACCGGCGCCCGCTCCGGAACCCGGCGCACCACCCCGGTGGCCTACCTCCCCGACGCCGACGGCCGGGTTCTGGTGATCGCCTCGGCCGCGGGAGCACCCCGGCACCCGGCCTGGTACCACAATCTCGTGGCCAACCCGCAGGTCACCGTCGAGAGCGGGGTCTTCACCTACGACGCCCGGGCCGTGGTCCTGACCGGCGCCGAACGGGACCGTGCCTTCGCCCGCGCGGTCGAGGCCGACTCGGGGTGGGCCGACTACCAGGCCAGGACCTCGCGTGTCCTTCCCGTGATCGCCCTCCAGGAGATCCCCGCCGGACCCCCGAACATTCCCGCGGCGAAGTCCATGGGCGAGGCGGTCAAACTGATCCACGACGGATTCCGGCGCGAACTCCGGCTGATCCGCAAGGAGATCACCGAGTCGGGCCCCGGCCTGGGCGCCCAGCTGCGCATCAACTGCCTGACCCTCTGCCAGGGGCTGCACCACCACCACACGGCCGAGGACTCCGCGATGTTCCCCGCACTCGGCAGCCGCTACCCCGAACTCGCCCCGGTACTGGACCGGCTGGGCGAGGAACACCGGAAGATCGCCTCCCTCATGGAGGAACTGCGGCAGACACTCTCCACTCCGGCCGCCGAACCCCTGGTGGTCCTGCCCGAGGTCGAACGGCTCACGGACGCCCTCGAACGCCATCTGACGTACGAGGAGGAACAGATCATCCCGCTGCTGGACATGTAGTCCGACCGGCCCGTCAGCCGCCGGGACACTCGGGGCACGGGTCCCGTACCCCGGGCCCGGGACCGGCCCCGGTGGCGCCCTCCACCAGCACACCGTGCTCGTGGATGTCGGGAACGGCCGGACACCGCGCCGCTGCTTGTGGGGTGGATGACTGCGGGGACAACGCGTCGGCCGCCGTGCCGTTGCCACCCTGCGACGGCGGGAGAGCGGACACGGTTCCGAGGCGGGAGAGCGGAAACCGGCCCGCCGCCGACGCCCGGCCTGGCGTCGACGCGGCGGTGGACGCCCGGGCCCCCGCACTCACCCCCCGGCAGTGACAGGGTGCGGGCGGCCCGGCCCCCCAGCCGGGTCGCCCTCGCCCAGGACGTCGCGCCAACTGTACAGCGGGACAGTAGGCGGCCGGAGGGGCCTAAGTGGTCGCCGGATGGCCGGAATCCGCCCCTCAGCGATCTTCCGGACCCACCTTTTCCGGCCTGCCGGGCCGGGACAGCGCCATCGTGAGGGCGACACCGAGGTACGGCAGGGCGAACAGGGCGAACAGCGGGCCGTGGTCCAGCCGGCCCGAGGCGGCGCCGTACGCCCCGTACACCAGCAGCGTCGACACACTGGTGCCGAATCCGGCGAACGAGGTGACCGTCGCCCGGCTCGGCCCGGTGATGGCGGCCTGGAGCCGGGCGTCGGCGACCACATCGGCCAATTGGAACACCAGGAACGCCGGTGCCAGCAGCAGAAACCCGGCCGGTCCGCCGCTGAGCGCACCGGCCGCCATCGCCAGGCCCGCCGACGCCAGCAGAGCACCCGTCGCCCGGGGGCCCAGCCGCTCGGCCCGGGAGGCCAGCAGCCCCCCGGCGGTCACCCCCACCCAGACGGCCAGGACAAGGAACGGAATGTTCCGGGTCGTTGCCCCGGTTTCGGCGGCCAGCAACGGAACGTACTCGTCCAGCGCTCCCCACACCGTGGTGAGCAGCACCGCCGGCAGCAGGGCGCGGCGCACCGCCCCGCTGCCCCGCACCTCGGCGAGCCCCGCCCGCAGCGTCGCGGCGCCTTCCGCTTCCCGTGTCTCCTGCCCGGACCCGCGACCGCGTCGCGCCCGGTGCTCGGGCAGCCTCGCCGCCGCCACCGCGCACAGCACACAGGCCACGACACTCGCGATCCCGAGCGCCCGGTAGCCGCCCCAGGCGAACACCGGCCCCGCCGCGGCGGTGGCGAGTGCCGTCGCGGCCGTACCCGCTGCCGCCGCCCGGCCCATCAGCGCCGGGTACCTCGCGGCGGCACCCAGCCGGTCGAGTTCCTCGTACACCAGCGCCTCCGTCGCGCCGGACCGCAGCGAACCTCCGGTGCCCCAGAGCACAAAACCCAGCGCGAACACTCCGTACGACGGCAGCGCGACCCACAGCGCGAACCCGACGGCCTGGAGCAGCGGCCCGATGACCATCACCAGCCGCCGGGACACCACATCGGCGACGACCCCCGAAGGGACCTCGACCAGCAGGCCCGTCACCGACCAGATGACGAAGAGGGACGAGATGTCGGCGGTGCTCAGACTGTGCTCGGCGAAGAGCAGCGCGTACACCGGGTAGAGCAGAATCAGGTCGTCAAGACCCATATGGAACAGGAGTCCGCGCTCCAGTGCGCCGACCTGGCGGCGGATCGCGGTGGGGCAGACGGGCACACCGGTGCCGGGAAGTGACATGGGAGGACTCTCGGATCGCGACGGACGACGGCAGCGCGGTATCCGCCCAGGCGGTGGCCCCCGGCAGTCCGGCCCGTCCGTGGCGTTGCGGTCCTCCGGGCCTGTCCGGCCCGCCGCGGTGGATCAATGTCGTCGGCGCATGGCCCCAGTCTACAAACGCGCCCGCCGCCACCGGCACAGGAATCCGCCCTCGCTCGCGGCCTCCCAGCCGCCGCGGTCCGGTCCGCCGGCCGCCGTGCGGGTCCGCGCGGACGGCGCCCGTACGGAGGGCGTTCGCCGGGACGGCGAGCACCGGGCCCGGCGCGGGGAAGGACACAGTCCATGACGTTCACCGATGAAGAGATCGCCTATCTCGGGTCACAGCCGCTCGCCCGGCTGGCGACCGTGTCCGCCGACGGTCAGCCCGATGTCGTCCCGCTGGCCTTCGAGTACGACGGGACGTACATCTGGGTCGGCGGCTCGGGCCCGTCGGTCGCCGGGACCCGGAAGTTCCGCAACGTCCGGGCGGGAAACCGGAAGGTCGCCCTGGTCATCGACGACCTGGTGTCCTTCAGCCCGTTCATCGCCCGCTCCATGCGGATCTACGGAGAGGCCGCGGAACCGTTCGAACGGGTCGGCCTGGTCGGCCCCGGCACCTATATCCGGATCGTGCCGACCGTCTCCTGGAGCTGGAACCTGGCGGGCCTGCCGGCCGGTGACACCTGGTACGAGCCGCGCCGGGCCACTCACCGGCCCCCGGCACAGGGCGCTCCGTAGCCCACGTACCACCCCCGGATTCCCGCCGGGCGGTGCACCGCGCTCAGGGAGCCAGGCCGACCTCCGCCCACACCTGCTTCCCCCCGGCGAACGGCACGGACCCCCAGGCGGCCGACAGCGCCTCCACGATGAGCAGCCCCCGGCCCCCCGTCGCGTCCAGATCCAGGGCCGCCGGTCGCGCGGGCGAACGCGGCGACGCGTCGTTCACGGCTATCCGCAGCCGGTCCTGGGCCAGCGTCAGATCCAGCCGGACCTGGCCGTGCGTATGGGCGATCGCATTGGTCACCAGCTCGGAGACGATCAGCAGCGCGACATCCATGGCGTCCTCGGCACCCCAGGACCGCAGGGTACGAGCGGTGAAGCGCCGGGCGTGCACAATGGCGTCGGGCAGCCGCCACACGGTCCAGCGCGCCCGCACCGGCCGGGCCGCCATCCCGTCGTACCGCAGCAGCAGCACCGCCACATCGTCGTCACGGCGGTCCAGATTCCCCAGCAGCTCATCGGCGGTCCGCCCGGTGTCCGCCGGATCCGCCGCGCCGAGCAGGGAACGCAGCCGGCGCATCCCGTCCTCCAGCGGCAGGCTCGCCGACTCGACCAGACCGTCCGTCAGCAGGGTGAGCACCGTCCCGGGCACGATCCCGGCCTCCGTCATGGGGAACTGCGCGTCCGTCACCACACCGAGCGGCGGGCCGCCCTGGACGGTGAGTTCCGCGGTGGATCCGTCGGGGTGGCGCACCAGGGGCTGCGGATGCCCCGCCCGGACGAAGAGGGCGATCCCCTCCTCCATGTCCAGATCGACATAGCAGCAGGTGGCGAACAGCTCGGTCTCCATGCCGATGAGCAGCCGGTTCGCATGGCTGACCACCACGTCGGGCGGATGGCCCTCCACCGCGTACGCCCTGATCGCCGTGCGCATCTGGCCCATGATGGTGGCCGCCTCTGCGCTGTGCCCCTGGACGTCCCCGATGACGAGCGCCACATGGCTGTCCGGCAGCGGGATCACGTCGTACCAGTCGCCGCCCACTTCGAGCCCCACCGTCGCGGGCAGATAGCGGGCGACGGCCTTGCCGCCCGGGAGTTCCGGCAGCTTCCGGGGCAGCAGGCTGCGCTGCAGCGTCCGGGCCAGTTCATGGCGGGCGTCGAGCGCGTGGGCGCGCATCAGGGCCTGGCCGACCAGGGACGCGATCGCGGTCAGCAGGGAACGCTCCTCGGGGCCGAACCGGTGCTCCTGGTCCCAGCCGACCAGACAGGCGCCGACCATCCGGCCGTCCGCCAGCAGCGGCAGTACGGCGAGGCCGCCGGGACCGATCTCGGCCAGGCCGGGTTCGAGGTCGGCGCCGGGCAGCCACACCGTCACCGTGCCCTCGCGCAGCGCGCTGCGGAGCGTGGGCAGGGAGCTGCTCGCCGCGTCGGGCCACTCGGAGCGCCACTCGGAACGCCACAGCTCGGGCCAGGCAGCGGGCTCCGGCGGGTCGAGCACGGAGACGACGAGCCGGTCGGCCGCCAGTTCCGCCACGGCGACCCGGCTGGCGTCCAGCGGAGCGCGCAGGGCCTCGACGACCACCTCACTGACATCGCGTACGGTCGTCGCACCCGCCAGCCGGGCCGACAGCCGCTGCACCCGGGAGACGTCGTCGGCGCTGGGGCGCAGATAGGAGGCGTCGGCGATGACTCCGAGCAGCCGCTGGGGGGTGCCGTCGGGGGACAGCAGGGTCCGGCAGCGCAGTCCGAGCCAGCGCAGCTCGCCGTTGGACCGGCGGATACGGAAGGCGAGCTGACGGTCCACGGACGACGCGCGGCCCGGCTCCACGACCGACATCAGCGCGGGCACATCGTCCGGAACGGCACAGGCGAGCAGGGTCTCCGCCCGCCCGTCGAAATGACCGGGCGCGACCCCCAGCAGGTCCAGGACCTGCGCGTCGGCCTTGAGGGCGCCCGTGGCGGGCGTCAGGGTGAAGGCGCCGCTGCGCAGCGGGACCAGCCCGGGCATCCGGGGCGGGCGCGACCGGGGCTGCCGGGCCAGCCGGGGTTCCGACGCCTCGATGCGCGCGGTCACCTGGTCCGCGTACAGCTCCAGCAGATGACGGGAGTCGGAGTCGAAGCCTCCCGGGGGTGCGCCCACGACGACCAGACAGCCCAGTCGGCCGGCGTGCCCGCCGAGGGGGAGCGTGCCCATCGAGGTCCCGGGCGACCAGGTCTTGACCAGATCCCGCAGGTCGGTGTCCAGGACCGGACGGTCCACGTCCAGTTCCCGGGCCGGGTCGTCCGATCCGTACTCGATGAGGTCCGCGCAGCCGAGCCACAGGGCCCGGCCCGTGCGGAAGGTGTCGGTGACGGGGGACCGGCCGGAGAGCGGGAAGGCGGCGGGCAGCGCACGGGTGGTGTCCTGCCCCTCGACCGCTTCGGCCAGATCGAGGCTGCCGCCGTCGTCGGCCAGTAAGTAGACGGCCGCGGATCCGGCTCCGCAGAAAGCAAAGTCCTGCCTGCTCAAGGCTTCTGTCGCCTCCCCAGCCATGGCCGCGTGGTGTGCGCCGGTGTACGGCTGCGTCCGCCCGGTGCGCCGATCCGGCCCCTGGCCGGGACGGGCACTCGCCGGGACGGACACGTCCGCCGTGGGCGCCCCACTCTATGCCGCGGCGCCCCGGGCGGTAGGGGTGAATGGACAGCACATTGCCGACGGCTCGTCAGAGGGCCCTGCGCCCCTGACCCCCGGGTCTGCGCGGCCCGGCCCGAACCGCCCCCGCGCCTCATGGCTCCGCCCCCGCCGGCCGGGGGCACGCGTATTCAGCCTGCCCGGAGTCTGAGGACACCTCGCAGGCGTGCGCAGCCGCGCGGCCGGGCACACCGTGACGGCTGCGGCGACGTGGTCAGCCGACCGTCCAGCCGTGCAGCTGATGGGCGATCTGGGCGACTCCGAGTGTCCCGGCGGCGGCGTCCCGCACCAGGACCACCGCCGCCTTCGGCGCGTACCCCAGCTGATGGCCGCCGAGGGCGAGGAACGCCTCGGTGCTGTGCCAGGCGAACGCCTCGTTCGAGTGCTCCAGGCAGGGGAGCTTCGACAGCGTCTGGAGCAGTGCGGCCGCCTTGAGGTGCTGCGAGCCGTATATGTCGCGGTCCATGGCCCGGGCGTAGATGCGGGCGACCGCCGCGTACAGCGGGCCGTAGTCGTCGACCTGGGGATCACCGGGCAGCACTTCGGCGGCATGCAGCAGGAACGATACGTCGACCCGATGCGGCTCGGGCCGGCTCTCCGCCGGTTCGGTCACGCGGCGCGGCCCCGATCGCCCGGATCGAGCGCACGCCGGGCCTGCCGCTCGGCGGCGCGCTGGTCGGAGGTCGGGTCCGTGCTCCCCGCATGGGCGGCGAACGCCTCATGGCTGTGGGCGAGGGACGCCTTGAAGTGGTGGAGGAACGACGCCTGTACGGCTGTCGCACGCTCATAGGCGGCCGACAGGATGTACTCCTGCATGCTGACTCCCGCGGCTTTGGCCGCGGCGGCGATGGCGGCCCGCTGCTCGGGATCGGGAAAACGCAGACTCATGGCCTTCGGGTCGGTCATGGTATCGACGGTATCACTGGTATCAACGGGCTTCGCCACCGGGGTGGGCTGATCCTTTTCTCCCGGCGTGAGCGGGTGGCTGAAAGTAGTAGACCGAGGTCAGTCCGGGGGTGACGGGCATGCCCGGGGGACTGGCGGGTCTTGCCGGGGATGATCGGGCGACCTAGGGTGAATGCGCTTTCACAACGCATGCGCAAACAGCTGAGTAGCTGAGCAAACGGTCGATTGACCGCGCAAACGGTCGAGTAGAGAAGAAGCGGACGGTTCGCCGGGTGAGTGCCCCCACTGTGTACGACGTCGCCGAGCGGGCGGGCGTCTCCATCGCGACGGTCTCGCGGGTCTACCGGAACCCCGATTCCGTCCGCGCCCAGACGCGGGACCGTGTTCTGGAGGCCGCGCGCGACCTCGGGTACTTCCCGAGCGGGAGCGCCCGCGGGCTCGCCAGCCGGACGACCGGGGTGCTCGGGCTCTGCTTCCCCGACTACGCGGATCCGGACGCGGAGGCGGACGGCGCGGACGCCGAGGACGACGACGCCGCGGTGATGCTCTACTCCGACCAGATCATCCGGGGGATGGAACGGGCCGCCCGCCGCCACGGGTACGCCCTGCTCATCGCCGCCTCTCTGGAGGGCGGGCCGCAGAGCCTGGTCGAACAGGTCGCCGGACGGGTCGACGGGTTCGCCGTACTCGCGCGGACCGTGCCCACCGAGGACCTGGAGGTGATCTCGCGCCGGCTGCCCGTGGTGATGCTGGCGGGCCCGCGCGGGATCGACCATCTCGACCACATCGAGGTGGCGAACTTCGACGGTGAACGCGCACTCGCCCGCCATCTGATCGAGGACCACGGGCTGCGCCGGCTCGCCTTCATCGGCGGTGAGGCCGACTCGCCGGACGCCGAGGCCCGGTTCGGGGGCTTCCGCGCGGCCTGCCGGGAGGCGGGGCTCCCGGTCCCGGACGCACCGGCCGTACGTGGCCTGATGATGACCCAGGCGGAGGGGGCGCGGGCCGCCGAGGCCCTGCTCGACCGGGGTGGGGAGTGCCCCGAGGGGATGCTCTTCGCCAATGACCAGATGGCGGTGGGCGCCCTGCGCGCGCTGGAGGCTCGCGGGGTGCGGGTGCCGGAGGACATCGCCGTGGTGGGCTTCGACGGCATTCCGCTGAGCCGGATCGTCCGCCCGGCCCTGACGACCGTACGGCAGCCCATGCGGCGGCTCGGCGAGGAGGCGGTCGGCCTCCTGGTCCAGCGCCTCAAGGACCGCGACCGTGAACCGGTGTCCCTCATGCTCCCCGTCTCCCTCGCCAGACGGACCAGCTGCGGCTGCCCTCCGGGCGCTCGCGCCTGACGCCGAGACCGATATCGGCGTTCCCGGTGGCGCGAGCCCTCCGGGCGCCCGCGCCCGGCCTGCCCCTCGTGGCCTACGCGTGAAGTCCTGCCGTGAGGGGAGGCGGCGCGACCGGTGGCCGGGGTGCCGACCGGAGCGCGTTCGTGTGCCGAACGGGATCGCCCGATGCCCGCCGGGACCAACGGGTGCGTACGTCCGACCGGTCGGGCGTACGAGGGTGGCCCGGCGCCCGGCCGGTCGGACGTCAGACGGTGGCCCGGCGCCCGGGCTCCCGGGCCCGCCCGGGAGTACCGAGACCCGTGAGCACCCGGTGTGGTCCGGGCCGGGGGAGGAGCACCCCGCC
>NZ_JBSGUP010000228.1:0-11551 GCF_053607985.1 Streptomyces sp. NPDC055078 | reverse complement strand
GGGTGGCCGGTGAGCCCCTGGCGGGCGGGGCCGGTGACCGGCCCGCCGATGGCGGGGTCGCCGAGGGGGAGTTGTCCGCCGGGCATACCGGAACGTAGGGTGCCGATCATGCATTCGACCGTACTTCCGCCGCCCGCCGCCTAGCGCGGGCGGTTCCTGACGAAGACCGGGCTCGGGGTGTCCCCGAGCGGTCTGCGGCTGCCCGTGTGACCGAGCAGTGCGACCACCCACCCGTTCTTCCTCCGGAGACGTCACGTGTCGAAAACCTCCTCCGCTCCTGCCACCGCCGCGTCCGCGCGGGTGGCCGCGGCCACGCCCGTCGGGCGGAGCCTGCTCTATCTCGCCTTCGCCGGGATCGCCTGGGGGACCGCGGGCGCCGCCGCCTCGCTGGTCTTCGAGGTGAGCGACCTCGGCCCGCTCTCGCTGTCCTTCTGGCGCTGTCTCGGGGGGCTGGTGCTGCTGCTGGGCGCGCTGGCGTACCGGGCCCGCCGGGTGCGTACCGGCACCACCGCCGTGGAGCCGCGGCGGCGGCGACTGATCCGCATCCTCGGTACGGGGATCGGGCTCACCGTCTTCCAGAGCGCGTACTTCGCCGCCGTACAGGCCACCGGTCTCGCCGTCGCGACGGTCGTCACGCTCGGGGCGGGACCGGTCCTCATCGCGGTGGGGGCACGTCTGACCATGGGGGAGCGGCTCGGGCGCGGTGGTGTCATGGCCGTCGCCGGGGCACTTGCCGGACTCGTGGTGCTGGTGCTCGGCGGCGAGGGAGGCACCGTACGGCCGGCCGGGGTCGCGCTCGCGCTGCTCTCCGCGTCCGGGTACGCGGCGATCACCCTGCTGGCGCGGTGGCTGGGGCGCGACGGTGGCGGGGACTCGCTGGCCACGACCGCCTGGGCGTTCGGGGTCGGCGCGCTGGGGCTGTTGCCGGTGGCGCTGGCGGAGGGGCTGCTGCCGCACACCGAGGACCCGGCCCGGGTGCTCTGGCTGCTGGTGTATGTGGCCGCGGTGCCCACGGCGTTCGCGTACGTCCTCTACTTCGCGGGGGCGGCTGCCGTCCGGGCCGCGACCGTCTCGGTGATCATGCTGCTGGAGCCGGTGAGCGCGGCGGTGATCGCCGTGACGCTGCTGGACGAGCGGCTGACGGCGGCCACGGTGCTGGGGACGCTGCTGCTGCTGGCCGCGGTGGGGGCGCTGGCCTGGGCGGAGACCCGGGTGGGAAGGCGCGGGCCGGGCCGGGTGCTCGACGGGGGCTGACACCGCCGGCGCGGGGGCGGTCCGGGCGCGCTCCCGCGTTGGGCGGTCCGGGCGCGCTCCCGGATCGCCCCACGTCGTTCAGAGCATCGTGATGTAGTCCGGTACGGCGATCGACGGCGCCAGATCCGATGCCGGGACCGCGGGGCCGTACGACGTGGTCAGCGGGACCACACCGGTCCAGTGCGGCAGCAGGGCGTCCTCCGGTTCGTCGTTCGGCGGGCCGGTGCGGATCTTGGCGGAGACCTCGTCCAGCTCCAGCCGCAGGACCGCCGTGGCCGCCAGTTCCTTGGCGTTCGCCGGGCGGGAGTCCCGGGAACGGCCCGGGACCACCGCGTCGACCAGGGTGTCCAGGGCCTCGCGCTTCTCCGCGGGGTCCGTCACCGGGTGGGCGACGCCATGGATCATGACCGAGCGGTAGTTGATCGAATGGTGGAAGGCCGAGCGCGCCAGGACCAGGCCGTCGACATGCGTCACCGTCAGGCACACGGCGAGGCCCGGGTCCGCCTCGCCCGCCATGCGCAGCGGGCGGGAACCGGTCGAGCCGTGGACATAGACATGGTCGTCGACCCGCGCGTACAGCGTAGGGAGCACCACCGGAGCGCCGTCCCGCAGAAAGCCGAGATGACAGACGTACGCCGCGTCGAGGAGCGAGTGGACCAGCGCGCGGTCGTACGAGGCGCGCTCCCGGGAGCGGGTGGGGACGGTGCGTCCGGTCGGCTCGTAGGAGTCCGGCGGTTCGTAGATGTCGGGTGGTTCATAGGCGTCGGGTCGTTCGCAGGCGTTCGGCGGTTCGCAGGGGTTCGGCGGCTCATCGGCGTCCGGCGTCGCGCTCATTGCGCCCTCCGTTGTACTAGTGCATAATCTATTTTGTGCTAGTAGAGTATCGGATCACTGGGGCGCGCGCATCGGAGATCGCCGCCTCCATCGAGCGCGGCGTCGGTTCCGGCGAGCTGGCGCCGGGGCAACTGCTGCCGCCCATGCGGGAGTTGGCGACCCGTCTCGGCGTCAATCCGAACACCGTCGCCGCCGCGTACCGCACTCTGCGTGAACGCGCGGTGATCGAGACGGCGGGCCGGCGGGGGAGCCGGGTGCGGCCGAGGCCCGCCAGTACCTCGCGCGGGTCCAGCCGGATCGAGGCCCCGCCCGGCGTACGGGACGTCAGCGCGGGGAACCCCGACACCGCCCTGCTGCCCGCGCTCGCCGACGCGTTCGCCGCCGCGGCGGCGCGCAACGAGGAGCGGCCGGGGCTGTACGGACAGGCGCCCGTCGACGAGGACTTCGCCCGGCTCGCGCGCGCGGCGCTCGACGCCGACGGGGTGCCCGGCGGGCCGGTCGCCGTCACCTCCGGTTCCCTCGACGCGATCGAACGCGTCCTCGCCGCGCATCTGCGCCCCGGTGACATGGTCGCCGTCGAGGACCCCGGCTGGGGCGGCCTGCTCGATCTGATCCCGGCGCTCGGACTGCGGCCCGTACCGGTGCCCGTGGACGACGACGGTCCCCTCCCCGAGACCGTGGAACGGGCCCTCGCGGCGGGGGCCGGGGCCCTGATCGTCACCGACCGCGCGCAGAACCCCACCGGGGCGGTGGTGAGCGCGGACCGCGCACGCCGGCTGCGCTCGGTGCTCGCCCGCTTCCCCCGGGCCCTGCTCATTGAGGACGACCACGGCCACGGCATCGTCGACCAGCCCCTGCACCCCCTCGGCGGGGTCACCTCCCACTGGGCGTTCGTCCGCTCCACGGCCAAGGCGTACGGGCCCGATCTGCGGGTCGCGCTGCTGACCGGGGACGCCGTCACCGTCGACCGGGTGGCCGGACGCCAGCGCCTGGGGCCGGGCTGGGTCAGCAGGCTGCTACAGCGTGCCGTCGTTCAGCTGTGGGAGTCGGGCGCGGTCGATCCCCGGGTGGTGGCGGGGTCGTACGGGCAGCGGCGCGACGCGCTCGTACGGGCGCTGGCCGAGCGGGGCGTCGAGGCGTTCGGACGCAGCGGGATGAATGTGTGGGTGCCGGTGCCCGACGAGACCGGGGTGGTGGCCCGGCTGCTGCACGCGGGGTGGGCGGTCGCCCCCGGCGCATGGTTCCGCCTGGCCGCGCCGCCCGGGGTGCGGATCACCGTCTCCGGTCTGGTGATGGACGACATCGGGGCGGTCGCCGACGCGGTGGCGGCCGCGATGGGGTCGGGGCCTGCCCGCAGTTACGGGTGACCGGACGGGCTGGTTTCCCTTTCCGGGTTCGTACGGTCCTCCCGACCCGGTGCGTGATCACGGGCAGGGGCAGGGGCCGGTGCCGGTGCCGGTGCCGTGGCCGGGGCAGAGGCAGGGTCAGGGCGGTGGGATCTCGTCCGGCTCTGGGTGAGGGCCGCTCCCGCCAGCACGATCAGCGCTCCCACCGGGGTGTTCCAGCTCAGCCGCTCGCCGAGGAGTGCCACTCCGGCCGCCGTGGCGATGACCGGGATGAAGTACGTGACCATCTGCCCTGTCGTCGGGCCGACCTCGTCCACCAGGCCGTACTGGAGCAGCAGGGCGAACCCGGTCCCCAGGGAGCCCAGCGCCACCACGGCGAGCAGCGGCGCGACCGGGAACGAGGTGGGGACCGCGGTGAACAGCGGGGTGACGACGGCGAGCTGGACCGTGGCGATCAGCAACTGGGCGCCGGTCAGGGACAGATGGGAGTTCCCGGTGCCCGCCAGCGTACGGCGGACGTAGATCCAGCCGATCGGATAGCTCAGCGAGGCCAGCAGCGCCATCGCCGTACCGCCGAAGTCGAGTCCGGAGAAGCCCTGCCAGGCGCCGAGCACGGTCAGCACCCCGAGGAAGCCGAGGCCGAGCCCCGCCACCCGGCGCCGGGTGGGCCGGTCCTCGGAGAGCGCGACCAGGGACAGGGCCATGCCCCACAGCGGCGAGGTGGCGTTGCAGATGCCCGCAAGCGTCGAGGGGATTGTCAGCTCCGCGTAGGCGAAGAGCGAGAACGGCACGGAGTTCAGCAGCAGGGCGGCCACCGCCAGATGCCCCCAGGTGCGCGGCCCGCGCGGCAGCCGTTCCCGCCGCACCGCCAGCGCGACCGCCAGTACCGCCGTACCGAAGAACAGCCGGCCGAAGGTGACCTGAAAGGGGGCGAATCCCTCGGTGCCGACCTTGATGAGCAGAAAGCTGAAGCCCCACACCGCCGAGAGAACCGCGAAGCGGACGCGCCAGTCGAGCCGGGGGCGGCGGGCGGAACCGGCGGAAGCGCTCACGGCGGTGGTCATGACACCCACACTCGCGCCTTGAACATTGTAGGACAAGCGAGAATTTGTTGAGCTGTTCGTTTAGCATTGCTTATATGTTGAACCTGGAGCGGCTGCGGACCCTGGATGCCCTCGCCCGCCATGGCTCGGTCAGCGGCGCGGCCGAAGGGCTGCATGTCACGACCTCGGCGGTCTCCCAGCAGTTGGCGAAGCTGGAGCGCGAGATCGGCCAGCAACTGCTGGCGAAGAACGGGCGCGGGGTCCGGCTCACCGATGCCGGCCGGCTGCTCGCGGACCACGCGGCCCGCATCCTGTCGCAGGTCGAGCTGGCACAGTCCGATATCGAGGCCCAGCGCGGCCAGGTCGTCGGCGAGGTCAGGATCGCGGCCTTCCCCACCGCCGCCCGGGGGCTCTTCCCCGAGGTGATCTCCCTGCTGCGCGCCGACCACCCGGAGCTGCGCGTCCACTCGCGGGAGCTGGAGCCGGAGCAGGGCATCCAGGGGGTCATCAGGGGCGATCTCGATGTCGCCGTGGTCCTCGACTGGAGCAACAAACGGCTGCCCGTCCCCGGCGGTCTCGCCCAGGCACATCTGCTCGACGACGCGCCCGATATCGCGATGCCCGCCGGGCACGCCCTGGCGGGCCGCGCCGAAGTGGATCTGGAGGAGTTCGCCGACGACGAGTGGGTGTCCTGGCCGGCGGGCGAGTTCTGCCATGAGTGGCTGATGTTCACCCTGCGGTCCAAGGGGATCGAGCCGAGGATCTCCCATCTGGCGGCGGAGCACCATACCCAGCTTGCCCTGATCGCCGCCGGGCTCGGTGTCTGTGTCACCCCACGCCTGGGGCGCGGCACGGCGCCGGGCGGGGTCGCCTTCGTCCCCGTACGGCAGCGTATGCAGCGGCATGTGTACGCGGTGTGGCGTACCGACGCCGACCGCAGGCCCTGGATCCGGGCGGCGGTCGGCGCACTGCGCATGGCGGCGGGCACGCAGGGCTGAGAGTTCAGGGCGAGGGGCGAGGGGCGACGGGCGACGGGTGAAGGGCACTGGGCAAAGGGCGAGCGGCAAAGGTCAAGGGGCGGGGCCGCCCGGCCCCATGACCCTCGCGCCCGTGCACGGCCCGCCGTCCGGTACCGACCGGCCACACCGACCGGCCACGCGGCGCGACGCGGCGGCACCGCCGTCCTACGCCAGCTTGATCGCGTCCCCCTCGACCTTGATCGAAGCGGTCGGCAGGGGCGCGGGGGCGGGGCCGCCCTTCACACTGCCGTCGCTCGCGTCGAACAGGCTGTTGTGGCAGGGGCAGGTGATGACATTGTTCTCGACGCCCCTGACCGCACAGCCCTGGTGGGTGCACTTGGACGAGAACGCCTTGAACTCGCCCGCCGTCGGCTGGGTGATCACCACATCGCCGACGACCTTGCCACCGCCCTCCGGAATGTCCGCGACCTTGGCGAGTTCCGTGCCCGCCCCGCCGCCACCGCCCGACTGTCCGCCCCCGCCGGGGGCGTCCGCGCCGCCGCCGTCCGAGCCTCCGCACGCGGTGAGCGCGACGGCGAGACCGGCCCCGCCCACCGCGGCGACGACGGTCCGACGCCCGACGGTCCGGGACGGTCCCTGCGATCCGGTCATGCCCGCTCCTTCATTTCGACGCTGCTCACGGTCCCTTTCCGGCCGTCGATCCGGCCGGTTCCTTCGTGATGAGGTACGCGCCCGCACGACGGATCGTTCAGATCCTCAAAGCTTCAAGGACTCTTTGAGGAAGGCGACTTCGGCGAGCAGCAGATTGCTCGCCTGGTCCTGCCGGGTGACCAGATGGCTCGCGCCCGACAGCGGCAGCACCCGGTGCGTACGGCCCGCCGCGAGCAGCGCGGCGGACAGCCGGAGCGTATGCGCGAAGTACACATTGTCGTCGGCGACCCCGTGCACCAGCAGCAGCGGACGGGAGAGCAGATGGGCGTACGGGACGAGGGAACTGCGCCGGTACGCCTCCGGGAACACCTCGGGATGGCCGAGGAACCGCTCCTCCCAGTGGGTGTCGTACAACCGCCGGTCGGTCGGCGCGGCTCCCGCGACGGCGGCGTGGAAGACCTCGGGACGGTGCAGCACCGCACCGGCCGCCAGATAGCCGCCGTAGGACCAGCCGCGGATCGCCACCCGGCCGAGGTCGAGACCGGGGCAGTGCTCCGCGGCCCGGTGCAGCGCGTCGATCTGGTCCTCCAGCGATACGGTCAGCCGGTCGCCGTGAATGGACTTCTCCCAGGCGCGGCCCCGGCCGGAGGTGCCTCGGCCGTCCGTGACGAGCACCGCGAAACCCTGCTCGGCGAACCACTGGGAGACCGCCGTCCACCAGCCGTGCGCCCGCACCACCAGCTGGATACCGGGTCCCGAGTACGGGTTGACCAGCACCGGCAGAGCGCCCGTGCCCGGCTCGTACCACGACGGCAGAAAGAGCTGGCCGCGCAGTTCGCGCTCGCCGAGCGTGAGGAACTCCGGCGCGGGCCGCACCGACGGCTCCTCCGCGAGGACCGCGATCCGCCCGGCCGGCACACCGCCGTCACCGCCGTCGAGGACGGTCACCGTCCGCCCCGACTCGGTCCAGCTGGTCAGGACGACGGTGTCGCCGCCCGCGTCCGCGTGGTGGACGCCGGGGCCCGCGCTGAGCCGCACGAAACCGCCGGCGGGGTCGTAGGACCAGGCGTGGACCTCGGTGGGGTCCGTACCGGCGGCGAAGTACACCCGCTCACCGGCGATCCCCGTGACCTCCCGGACATGCAGCCCGGCGGGGGAGCGGGCATCCCCGATCCGCAGCCCGGTCAGCTCGTCGTCGGCGACGAAGACCGTGACGGGCGTGCCGGATGCCGTCCGGCCGGGAGCGCCCGGCACCAGTGCCACCCACGCCGGGTCGTGCCGGACGGCCAGTACCCCGGTGGCTCCCGTGTCCGGGTCGATGCCCAGCAGTTGCACCGTGCGCTGGTCGCGGGTCTGCACCTGGGCGAACGGGCCGATCCCGTCCCAGCCGGTCTCCGCCACGTACTCGAAGGCGGTGTCTGTCCAGTCGCCCGGCGGATGCCCGTCGCCGGGTGCGGCGGCCGGAAGTGCCACCCGCACCCGCGCCCCGTCCAGCCGCACGATATGCAGCGACACCTCCGCGTTGGCCGTCCCCGCGACCGGATACGGAACCGACCGCGGCGGCTTGGCCGGATCGGCCGGGTCACCGATGTACCAGCGCCGCACCGCCGTGTTGTCCACCCGCGCGACCAGCAGCGCGTCCCCGTCCGGCGACCACCAGTGGCCGCGCGTCCGCCCGACCGACTCGGCCGACACATGGTCGCTCAGCCCATAGGTCACCTCCTCGCTCTCGGGCTCCGCGACCGCCCGGTCACCGCTTCCGTCGGTCCGTACGACCCGCAGCGCACCGCCGCTGACATACGCGATCCAGGTGCCGTCCGGTGACAGACGCGGGTCGACCACCGGGCCCCCGGCCCGGATCCGCCGGGGCCGGCCGCCGTCCGTCCGCACCGTCCACAGCGCGCCGCCCAGCGCGAACACCACCAGCCGTGCCGCGCGGTCCGTCGCATACGCCACCACCCCGGACGAGGTCTCCCGGGCGCGCTCCCGGCGTACCGACTCCGCCTCCGGTACCCCGGCCGGGTCGTCGCCGAGCGCCGCCGGGTCGGCGAGCGGGCGCTCGCGCCCCGACTCGTACAGCCACAGCCTGCTCACCGGGTCGTCACCCGCGGTGCCCCGGACGAACAGCACCCGGGTGCCGTCCGGCGAGACGGTGATCTGCTGGGGTACTCCGAGCGCGAAACGCCGGGTGCGGGCGAACTGGCGGGGGAAGTCAGGGGCCTTGATGCCATCATCCATGGGGCATCGTTGGCATCCGCCCATGGGTTCTGGCAAGCGGTTTCAGCCCTGCCGATCAGCCCCGCCGGTCCGCCTCTTCCGATGAGCCTGCCGGTCCGCCTTCGCGGATCAGCCCTGCCGGTCCGCCTCTTCCGACGAGCCCGCCGGTCCGCCGTAAGCGGACTCCTCGGCCCAGCCGGGACCCGTGTCGCGATATAGCGTTAGTCTTCTATCCGCGCCGCTGCCCGCGTCGCGTGAAGACGTTCGACAGAGTCAGGACGGACGGAAGCATGCCGGGAGAGATCTCGCCCACCGGGAAGCACTCCGGCTCCGGCTCGCCGCCCGGGCTGCGGGCCTCTCATGCGGACCGGGACCGGGTGGTCGATGTGCTGCGTATCGCGGCGGGGGACGGCCTGTTGACCGCGGATGAGCTGGACGAGCGGCTGGAGGCCGCCCTGTCGGCGCGGACCGTGAGCGAACTGACCGTGCTCACCGCTGACCTGCCGCCCGTATCGGCCGCGGGCGGCATGACGGTAGCCGAGGTCAAGGACGTGGTCCGGATCGAACAGGTCCACAGCGGCGCGGTCGAGCGCGTGGGGCGCTGGGTGGTACCGCGGAGGCTGGAACTCGCCGTGACGTACTGCGAGGTGACGCTCGACTTCACCGACGCGGTGATCACGCACGACACCCTGCGGATCGATGTGGGTATGACGGGGAAGACCCTGACGCTGGTCACGGGGCCGGGCATCGTGGTCGACACCGACGGTCTGCTGCTGGTGCACTGCAGGATCACGCACCGTCCGGCTCCGACGCCTCCTGATACACCGGTCACCCTGCGCGTGGAACTGGTCGGTCAGAAGGCCCACGGCCGCGTGGTGGTACGGCCCCCGCGGCGGACGTTCGGGCAGTGGCTGCTGCGCAGGCCCCCGTCCCCTTCCGCGGGCGCATGACTCCGTCGCTGTGAACCGCCGGCGGGTCGGCAGGGCCAGACGCTCGCCGGACACCTCGCCCGTCTCGATGCCGCTGCTGACGACCTTCGGACTCGACGAGTACGTGTACGACGCGCTCGCGGCCGGGGCGGGCGGCTTTCTGCTCAAGGACGCCACCTTTCCCGAGCTGCTGCACGCGGTGCGCGTGGTGGTGGCCGGGAACGCGCTGCTCTCGCCCGAGATCACCAAACGGGTGATCGGCGAGTTCGTGCATGCGCGGGCGTCGCGCCTGCCGGTTCACTGCGCGGGGGAACTCACAGCGCGAGAGGCGGAGGTGCTCACCCTGATTGCTCGGGGGCTGTCCAATACGGAGATCGCGAGCCGGCTGACGATCACGGATCACACCGTGAAGACCCATCAACCGGCTGTTCGCGAAGCTGGGGCTGCGGGACCGGGCGCAGGCGGTGATCGTGGCCTATGAGTTGGGGCTGGTGCGGGTGGGGGGCGGAGCCCGCTGAGGGATCGTTCCCCGGTCCACTGGGCCCCCGCGGCGAGAGCATGGCTCGCCGCCCCGGCACCGGATCTCGCGAGAGCCCTGCCGATACGGGGCGGGCGCGCGCGATCCAGGGTGGGGCGTGGCCCACTGCGGGGCCCACTGCGCGGCCTATTGCGGAGCGGCGCCGCCGCCGTGCCGATGAGTTTCCGGGGCGGGGCGGGTCTGCAGGGGTATGGAGACTCACACACTTGAGACAGCCGGCGCGGATCTTGTTTATGACGTTCGCGGGCCGCTGCCGACCGCGGACGGACGCCCGCCGTTGCTCATGATCGGGCAGCCCATGGATGCGACGGGTTTCGTCGCGCTCGCGGCGCGCTTTCCCGAGCGGACGGTTGCCACCTACGACCCGCGCGGGCTCGGTCGCAGCACCCGTAAGGACGGGCGGGTCGACCACACGCCGGGGACCCAGGCCGACGACGTGCACGCGGTCATCGAGGCGCTCGGGTCCGGGCCGGTCGAGATGTTCGCGAGCAGTGGCGGAGCGATCACCGCGCTCGCGGTCGTGGCGAAGTATCCGGCCGACGTGACCACCCTGGTCGCGCACGAGCCGCCGCTCATCACCCTCACGCCGGACGGCCCGGCGGCCGTGCGGGCGCGGGCCGGAGTCCGGGAGGCGTACGAGAAGCGGGGGTGGGGGGCCGGGATGGCCGCGTTCGTGGCGATGACCTCGTGGGAGGGAGAGTTCACCGACGCGTACTTCGCACAGCCGGAGGCCGATCCCGCCGCGTTCGGGATGCCCACGGAGGACGACGGCTCGCGTGACGATCCGCTGTTGTCCGACCGATCATGGGCGGTCAGCGGCTACCGGCCCGACGTCGAGGCGATCGCAGCCGCGCCGACCCGCGTCGTGATCGCTGTGGGCGAGGAGTCCCGGGACGTGCAGACCGGACGCACCTCGGCCGCGACCGCCGAACTGCTCGGGCAGCGGATGACCGTGTTCCCGAGCCATCACGGCGGGTTCCTCGACGGAGAGTTCGGATATCCGGGGAAGCCGGACGAGTTCGCGCATCGCCTGCGGGAGGTCCTTGACGGCGCGTCCTGAACCAACCGCTGGACGAGTGGTTCCACAGACCCCGGCGGCGGATGCCGTAGCGGGCTCCCCGGTGGGGGTGTGAGCACGATGACGGCGACGAACCCGTGGGCGAACGCCCGACGGTCACCGGCCGGCCGGTGACCATGGCGGCCCGCCCGGCCGTATATGTGACCCGGCCTGCGGATTCGCAGGGAGTCGCGCCGTATAGCCTGGCGAAATGCTGACCGAAGTCGTCGCGACCCGCTACGTCACGCCTCTGCGTGAGGGCGGCTCGCTCCCGGGCATCGTCGAGGCGGACGATCTCGGCACGTATGTCATGAAGTTCACCGGAGCGGGACAGGGGCGCAAGACCCTGGTCGCCGAGATCATCTGTGGCAGGCTCGGCCGTCGGCTCGGGCTGCGCGTACCCGAGCTGGTCACGATGCAGCTCGACCCGGTCATCGGACTGGGCGAACCGGACCAGGAGGTCCAGGAGCTGCTGAAGGCGAGCGGCGGGCTCAACCTCGGCATGGACTTCCTGCCCGGGTCGATCGGCTTCGACCCGCTCGCCTACGAGGTGGACCCGGCGGAGGCGGGCCGGGTCATCTGGTTCGACGCGCTGATCAACAACGTCGACCGGTCCTGGCGCAACCCCAACCTGCTGGTGTGGCACGGCGATCTGTGGCTCATCGACCACGGTGCCACCATGATCTGGCACCACAACTGGCC
>NZ_JBSGUP010000227.1:0-11585 GCF_053607985.1 Streptomyces sp. NPDC055078 | reverse complement strand
GGCGGCGCGGGACGCAGGAGCAGCACCAGCAGGCGCCGGACCCGGCGCCGGTACGGAGCGCGGGCGCCGTACCGCTGCCCCGCCGCAAGCCGCCCACCCTCGTGAGCGATCACGGGCGCCGGGTCGGGGACCAGGACCGCAACCACCCCTCCGCGGACCTCGGCCCCACCCGCGCCGAAATGCCCAGCAGCGCGCCAGGGAACGGCGTCCACCGACGCCGCACGGACGCGCCCCGACCCACCGCCGGCCTGGTGCCCGCACCGCCGGCCCGCGCCGACGGGCTGCCCCGCCGGGTGCGGCAGGCCAGCCTCGCCCCCCAGCTCCGGGAGAACTGGGAGGACACCTACCCCGACCGGGGCCGGGTCCCTCGGCCCGGAGCGGGCGTCGAACGCGACGCGGAGCAAGTGCGCAACCGTATGGCATCCATGCAGCGAGGCTGGCAGCGGGGCCGCCTCAAGAACGCAGACGGGGACGAGGACGCCGCCCGGACCAACGGCGCCGCCCCCGGTCAGTCAGCACCACGAACGACATCGGAGGGGGACGGTCGATGACCGCACCGCATGGCGCAGCAAACACCCTCGGGGGCCGCTCGGCCGCCCGCGGATCCGGCGAACTGAACTGGCTGCTCGACGAGCTGGTCGACCGCGTCGGCAGCATTCAGAAAGCCCTGGTGCTCTCCGGCGACGGACTGGCGACCGGTACCTCGCGCGAGCTGACCCGGGAGGACAGCGAGCATCTGGCCGCCGTCGCCTCCGGCTTCCACAGCCTCGCCAAGGGCGTGGGCCGTCACTTCGACGCGGGCAGCGTGCGCCAGACCGTCGTGGAGCTGGACGACGCGTTCCTCTTTGTCACCGCGGCCGGTGACGGCAGCTGTCTCGCCGTGTTCGCCGACGCGGAATCCGACGTCGGCCAGGTCGCGTACGAGATGACACTCATGGTCAAACGGGTAGGAGCCCACCTCGCCACCGCCCCGCGGACCGGTCACTCTCCCGGAGGGTGAGGGTTCCGGCATGAGTGAGTCGACTCATCACGCCCGGCACCTGCGCCACTTCTTCGACGCCGACGCGGGCCCAGTGGTCCGCCCGTACGCGATGACCCGCGGCCGAACCAGCAGCGCGGGTCAGCACCGCATGGATCTGATCGCCCTGGTCGTACCGGAACCGGCGGCCGATCACCCAGGCAATGACCAGTTGCTCTCACCGGAGCATGTGGAAATAGTGGAGCGCTGCGAAAGCGCTCCGCAGTCGATAGCCGAACTCGCGGCCGGTCTCGACCTCCCCGTAGGAGTGGTCCGCGTCCTGGTCGGCGATCTCGTCGAGGACGAGCTGGTCCATGTAACCCGTCCCGTTCCACCGGCCGAGCTGCCGGACGTGAATATTCTCCGCGAGGTGATCAATGGTCTTCGGGCGCTCTAGCAGCCGACGGCCCGTCGAGCCGGTGACCCTTAAGATCCTGGTCGCGGGCGGATTCGGCGTGGGAAAGACAACCCTCGTGGGCGCGGTCAGCGAGATCAGGCCGCTGCGCACCGAGGAGACTCTGAGCGAGGCGGGCCGTCCCGTGGACGACACCGCGGGGGTCGAGAACAAGTCGACGACCACCGTCGCCATGGACTTCGGGCGGATCACCCTCCGCGAGGACCTGGTGCTCTATCTGTTCGGCACCCCCGGGCAGGATCGTTTCTGGTTTCTCTGGGACGAACTGGCCCAAGGCGCGCTGGGCGCGGTCGTGCTGGCCGACACCCGTCGTCTGGAGGACTCCTTCGCGGCCGTCGACTACTTCGAACGCCGGGGCATCCCGTTCACGGTGGCCGTCAACTGCTTCGAGGGTGCGGGCCGCTTCCCCGCCGAGAGCGTACGCGCGGCGCTCGACCTCGATGCCGCGGTACCCCTGATGATGTGTGACGCGCGTGAGCGCGAGAACGTCAAGGAAGTCCTGGTGGCGGTGGTCGAGCACGCCCTGACCCGGGTCGACGGGCGGCGCGAGCCCGCCGCCACCTGAACCGGCCGGCCGGGGGTACGGGCCACCGGTGCGCCGCCCCTCGGCCCGGAGGGGCGGCTCAGCGCAGAGCGAGGACCGCCGAGCCGTGTCCGAACAACCCTTGGTTTTGGCGCTGATCCCCACCCGGGCCCCGGGCACCCGGCGTCCGCGAGGGCGGCCCGCGCGGCGGCCGTTCCATGGCGCACAAAGCTGTGGCCCCAAACCCCTCCGCGCCGCTGTCGTCGGTGAACCATCCGGCCACCACGGGTATGTGTGTCACGAGTCCTCCCCGAGACAATGATCTGACGGTACGTCAGAATTCTGCCACGGACCCGCGTTGATCGGATACAGTCCGCGGCGTGCCCAAGGACTCCTACTGCGGCAACTGCGGAGCCCCCTACGGCTCTGTCACCGGCTGGCCCCGCACCTGCCCGGCCTGCGGAGACACCGCCTACCGCAACCCGCTCCCGGTCGCCGTCGCGCTCCAGCCCGCGTACGACGCGACCGGACCCGGGCTCGTCGTCATCACCCGCACCATCGAGCCACAGCGCGGCAGGGTCGCCCTGCCGGGTGGATTTATCGACTTGGCCGAGGAGTGGCAGCAGGCCGTCGTCCGTGAACTCCGCGAGGAGACGGGCATCGAGGCCCCCGCCGCGGACGTCCGGCTCGCGGACGCCCTGAGCGCCCCGGGCGGCCATCTGCTGCTCTTCGGCCTGCTGCCCGAACGCCGGGCCGACGACCTGCCGCCCTCGGTACCGACGGACGAGACCACGGGCTGGCACCTGCTGCGCACCCCGGCCGAGCTCGCGTTCCCCCTGCACACCACGGCGGTACGCCGCTGGTTCGTGGGCCGCTACGACTGAGGCCCCCGGGAGGCGGGAGCGGCCCGCGGCCGCTCGGGCCCCCACGGCCGGAAGGGCCCAACCGACGGACCCCGGCACCCACGGCCGCTCGGAGCCCCACCGCCCCGCCCTCCCGCCTTGGCGGCTGCCACCTCGGAGCCCACCCACCAGCACGCCCCTCAGGGCCTCCGCACCCGCGCCCCGCGGCCTCGGCGCCCCGCCCCTCAGAGCCCCCGCACCCGCCCCCGCCACCTCGGCGGACCCGATCCGTCCCCCCTGACCTGCCGCACCCGCACCCCGCCGTCCACGAGCCGGGTGGTATACCGCTCCACCTCCGCCTTCTCCCAGCCGTCACCGGGATCCGGGACCACCAGCCCGCCACCCCTGCGCCCCGCCGGCGGCGCCCACACCTCCAGCTCCAGCCGCCCGTCCGCCCCCCGGACAGGCAGCACCGAACCGCCCTTCGCGAACACCGGGACACGCGACAGCGGGGCATCGACCAGCACCTGCCCCGGCCCGTCGTACGCCCGCCCCGACCCCGTGTCGTACCAGCGCCCCCGGGGCAGCCGCACCGCCCGGCGGCCGGCCCCGCGCTCCAGCACCGGCGCGACCAGCAGCGCGTCCCCCAGCAGGAAGGCGTCCTCGCACTCGCGCAGCCCCCGGTCCTTCGGACAGCCCCACCACAGCGGCCGGGCGTACGGCGCCCCCGTCAGCCGCGCCAGATGGGCGAGCGTGACGAAGTACGGCCGCAACCGCTCCCGTTCGGCGAGCGCGGCCCGCGCGCACTCCAGGGCGTCGGACCCGAACTCCCAGGGCTCCCCACGA
Source organism: Streptomyces sp. NPDC055078 (assembly GCF_053607985.1). Lineage (NCBI taxonomy): Bacteria > Bacillati > Actinomycetota > Actinomycetes > Kitasatosporales > Streptomycetaceae > Streptomyces > Streptomyces sp. NPDC055078. Next base: position 7,941 of record NZ_JBSGUP010000227.1, on the reverse strand, counting down.
CCCGCGCCGACCGCCCCGTACGTACGGAACAACGGCAGATACGCCCCGAGCTGGAACCAGCGCACAAACAGCTCAGCCGACGGGCTGCCGCCGAAACCGCCGATGTCCGGCCCCGAGTACGGCACCCCGCACAGCCCCAGTCCCAGCACCAGAGCGAGCGAGGCCCGCAACCCGGGCCAGCCGGTGGCCACGTCACCGGACCCGGCCCCTCCGTACCGCTGCATCCCCACCCACCCGGAGCGGGAGACCAGAAACGGCCGCTCCGCGGGGCGCAGCCGCCGCAACCCCTCGTACCCGGCGTGCGCCATCGTCAGGCCGTACACATTGTGCGCCTCCCGGTGATCACCGCCCCGCCCCTCCAGCGCATGCCGGGCCGACCGCGGCAGGGACCTGTCACCGAAGGCCGCGAACGACACCGGCTCGTTCCGGTCGTGCCACACACCGGAGAAGCCCGGTGCCAGACGCTCCCCGTACCACTCGCCCCACCAGCGCCGCACCCCCGGATCGGTGAAGTCCGGAAAGACACACTCACCCGGCCAGGCCACCCCCCGCACCTCCCGCCCCCGCCCGTCGCGTACGAAGACCCCGCCCGCCACCCCGCTGTCGTACACCGCGTTCCCCGGAGCCGCCCGCACGGCGGGATCGACGACGGACACCAGCCGTACGCCGTGCTCGCGCAGATCCTTCGCCAGCGCCGGCAGATCGGGAAACCGCTCCCGGACGACGGAGAAGACCCGGTGCGCTTCGCAGCGGCCGATGTCGAGATGGACAGCCGACAGCGGAAGATCCCGCCCCGCATAGCCCGCCACGATCCGCCGTACCTCCCGCTCGCCGCCGGAACCCCGGCGCGCGTGCTGCGGGCCCAGCGCCCACGACGGCGGCACCGCGGGCGCGCCCGTCAGCCGGACCCAGCGGGTCAGCACCCGCGCCGGGGTGCCCACGATCACCCAGCAGCGCAGCGGCCCGCCCTCCATCCGGACCACACAGGTCCCCGGCCGGTCGTGCCCCGACCCCGCGCCCTCCTCGCCCTCACACAACGTCACCCGGCCGTCCCAGGTGTTGTCGTGGAAGAGGAGATGCGTCCCTGCGTCGGCGACGACCAACTGCACCGGCATCGTGATGGACAGCGGATCGTCGCCCGGTCCGAAGGACCCCTCAGGGCCGGTGTTCCACAGCCGGTACGTGCCGTCCCGCAGCCGAGGCCCCGACGCCCGGCCGCCCAGCCCGAAGAACCGGGCGTCCGCCGCCACCTCGGTCCGCTGCATCCACCGCGCGGGACCGCCCTCCGCCGACTCCCACCAGCGCGGCGGAAGCTCACGGCGCAGCACGACCCCGCCGGGCGTACGGACCTCCACCGCGCCGTCACGCGACACCTCGACGGTCACCCGCTCCGACACCACCCGCCAGCCGCCGTCCTTGTCCGGCTCCAGCTCCGCCCGCGGATCCGGCTCGGGCACCGCACCGGCCAGCGCGTACGACGGTCCAGGCCCCGCACCGTCCCATCCCCAGAACACCGCACCGCCCGACACCACGCGGATCCGCAGCTCCGAGCGGGCGAACCGGACGATCCCGCCCCCCGGCAGCGGCTCCGCACCGGTCACCGCCCCCGGAACCCTCGCCCTCTCCGGGCCCCGCGCGGGCAGCCCCCAGGCGTCGATCCGGCGCCGCCGCCACGCCGAACGGGTCGCGCGCACACCCCGCAACGTCGCGAAGTTCCTCATCGAGCGCACCAGTCCACGACCGTCCATGCAGCTCAGCCTGCCATCCGGCCGGGCAGGGACGAGGACAGTTCAACTCCCGTTCACCCGTGGCGAGACCATGCCCGCACCCGTCCGGCGGCGGATCCGGTGCCCTGGTGCGAAAGACGATCACATGGCATCGTCCCTGTCAGCCACACCGCGCGCCCGCCCCCGGACAGCCCGGGACCACGGGCCGGCGGCACGCACCGCCCCTACCACCGAGCCAGGACCGACCAGAGCCACCCGGGAGCCGTCCCCATGACCTCAGCAGCGAACCCCGCGCCCCTGTGGCAACCGGACCCCGACCGGATTGCCGCCGCACGGATCACCCGCTTCCAGACCTGGGCCGCCGAGCACTACGGAGCCCCCGCCCAGGGTGGATACGCGGCGCTGCACCGCTGGTCCGTCGACGAGCTGGAGACCTTCTGGCGCGCGATCGCCGACTGGTTCGACATCCGCTTCCACACCCCGTACGAAAGCGTCCTCGCCGACCGCGCCATGCCCGGCGCCCGCTGGTTCCCCGGAGCCACCCTCAACTACGCGGAGCACGCCCTGCGTGCCGCCGACGAGCGCCCGGGTGAGCCGGCCCTCCTCCAGGTGGACGAAAGCCAGGAGCCGGCCGAGATCAGCTGGTCCGAGCTGCGCCGCCAGGTCGGCGCGCTCGCCGCCGAACTGCGCTCCCTCGGCGTACGCCCCGGCGACCGGGTCAGCGGCTATCTCCCCAACATCCCGCAGGCCGTCACCGCGCTGCTCGCCACCGCGGCCGTCGGAGCGGTCTGGACCTCCTGCGCCCCCGACTTCGGCGCCCCCAGCGTCCTCGACCGCTTCCAGCAGGTGGAGCCCGTCGTCCTCTTCGCCGTCGACGGCTACCGCTACGGCGGCAAGGAGCACGACCGCACCGAAACCGTCGCCGAGATCCGCCGGGAGCTGCCCACCCTCCGTGCCGTGATCCACATCCCCGTCCTCGGCACCGCGACCCCTGTGGGCGCCCTCGACTGGTCCGCCGTCACCTCGGGCGACACCGAGCCCGTCTACGAGCAGGTCCCCTTCGACCACCCCCTGTGGGTTCTCTACTCCTCCGGCACCACCGGCCTGCCCAAGGCCATCGTGCAGTCCCAGGGCGGCATTCTGCTGGAGCACCTCAAACAGCTCGCCCTCCACTGCGACCTCGGGCCCGAGGACCGCTTCTTCTGGTACACCTCCACCGGCTGGATGATGTGGAACTTCCTCGTCTCCGGCCTGCTCACCGGCACCACCGTCGTCCTCTACGACGGCAGCCCGGGCCACCCCCGCACCGACGCCCAGTGGCGCATCGCCGAACGCACCGGCGCCACCTTCTACGGCACCTCCGCCGCGTATGTCATGGCCTGCGCCAAGGCCGGAGTCCACCCGGCGCGAGACCACGACCTGTCCCGGATCAACTGCGTCGCCACCACCGGATCACCGCTCCCGCCCGACGGCTTCCGCTGGCTCCACGACGAGGTGGCCGCAGACCTGTGGATCGCCTCCGTCAGCGGCGGCACCGATGTGTGCAGCTGCTTCGCGGGCGCGGTGCCCACCCTCCCCGTCCACATCGGTGAACTCCAGGCCCCGGCCCTCGGCACCGACCTCCAGTCCTGGGACCCGCACGGCCGACCCGTCATCGGCGAGGTCGGCGAACTCGTCGTCACCAACCCCATGCCGTCCATGCCGATCCGGTTCTGGAACGATCCCGACGGCAGCCGCTACCGCGACAGCTACTTCGAGATGTTCCCCGGCGTCTGGCGGCACGGAGACTGGATCACCATCACCGACCACGGCTCCGTCATCATCCACGGCCGCTCCGACTCCACCCTGAACCGGCAGGGCGTCCGTATGGGGTCCGCCGACATCTACGAAGCCGTCGAACGCCTCCCCGAGATCCGGGAATCCCTGGTCATCGGCCTGGAGGAGCCCAACGGCGGCTACTGGATGCCCCTGTTCGTCCACCTCGCCGACGGTGCGGCGCTCGATGACGACCTGCGCGCCCGAATCAAGCGGACCATCCGCGAAGAGCTTTCCCCCCGGCACGTCCCGGACGACATCATCGAGATCCCCGCCGTCCCGCACACGCTCACCGGCAAACGCCTCGAAGTCCCGGTGAAGCGACTTCTCCAGGGCACGGCTCTGACCAAAGCGGTCAACCCCGGCTCCGTCGACAACCCCGGCCTGCTGGCCTTCTACGAGGACCTCGCCCGCACCAGGAAGCCGTGACCGCTCTCCTCCAGCCCTGTTGTCAGTGGCGACCGCTACGGTGAGTCATCACCAGCCGACAGACCGCAGGGGGAGAAATGGCGCACGACGAGGCATCCGGCCACGACAGGGCATCCGGCAGGACAGGCAAGGCATCCGGCAGGACGCCGGGCAAGGCGTCGGGCAAGCAGGCCGGGCGACGGGCACGGCGAAACGACCGACGGCGACGCCCGGCCACCGGCCGCCCCGGGAACAGCACATCTCCCCGGCGCACCCTGCGCCGGGAGGTCGCCGGCACCGTCGGCGTCCTCGCAGACACCTTCGACTTCCAGGCGATGCGCGGCTACCGCACCTTCCTCTTCGACGACCACACCCGATATCTGCGGCACGTCGAAGACCTGCTCAAGTCCCTCGCGGCCCGCCAACTGCACACCACGGTCGCCCTCTTCGACCCGGAGGACTTCGCCGCCCACTGCTCCGAACACAGCCTGGACCCCGACTCGGCCCTCAGCCGCAGCCACTACACCGCCGCGACCGCCCGCCACGGCAGCACCGTGGCGTACACCGGACAGCCCCTCGGCAGCCTGCTGCCCCAGCTGATCAGCAAGGCGGTCCGACAGGCCACCTGGGAGTACGCGACCATGCTCCTGGCCGATATCGGAGAGTGCGCCGACTGCGGCCAGGACATCGGCCGGGCCGCCTTCGACCGGGCGTCGCACATCCTGATGCGGCTCCTCGAAGCGGCCGGACCGGGCACCCATCACATCGTGTGCAGCGTCCCGGCCCCCGAGGAACAGCTCCTCGCAGTCCTCCACGCCGACGGTGACGCCACGGCCGAAGCACGGATCGACGCGGCCGAAGGCGCCGAGTTCGTCACCGTCCTCGCCACTGCCATCGCCCTCGACAACCCCGGGGGAGTGGTCCTGCGCACCCGGACCCCCGACGCTCCCGACCGCCTGCATGGATGGCGACTCCACGACGGCGGCCTGCGGCCCCTGACCGAAGGCGAAGTGTTCAGCGCCTACTGCACCGACGCGGCCACCGGGGAGCCGATCTCCCCCGAACCGGGAGTGGAGTACCGCGCGGGCTTCGACATCGCCACCGACGACCCGGAATCCCACCACTGAAACCGCGCGCCCACCGCGAAGGAGGGGCCCCGCACCAGCGGGACCCCTCCTCACACCACGGCATACGCCGGCTACTCGCCCGACAGCACCGCCTGGGCGGCCACCCGCGCTTCCTCGGCAGTGTCGGCCGCCCGCGCAGCGGCGGCTGCCCGCTCACACTGCGCGAGCGAGTACTTCGCCAGCGTCGCCCGCACATAAGGAATCGAAGCGGCACCCATCGACAGCGAGGTCACACCCAGACCGGTGAGCACACAGGCCAGCAGCGGATCGGAGGCAGCCTCACCACAGACACCACAGCTCTTGCCCTCGGCCTTCGCCGACTCTGCCGACAGCGCCACCAGATCCAGCAGCGCGGGCTGCCACGGATCCTGGAGCCGGGACACCGCACCCACCTGACGGTCGGCCGCGAAGGTGTACTGCGCCAGATCGTTGGTGCCCAGCGAAAGGAACTCGACCTCCTGGAGAATCGAGCGCGCCCGCAGCGCGGCGGACGGAATCTCCACCATCGCGCCGAACTTCGCCCGCAGCCCCGCCTCACGGCACGCGTCCGCGAACGCCCTGGCGTCCGTACGGTCCGCCACCATCGGCGCCATGACCTCCAGATACACCGGCAGACCCTCGGCCGCCTTCGACAGCGCCGTGAGCTGGGTCCGCAGCACCTCAGGGTGTTCGAGCAGACTGCGCAGCCCCCGCACCCCCAGCGCCGGATTCGGCTCGTCGGCCGGGGTCAGGAAATCGAGCGGTTTGTCCGCGCCCGCGTCCAGTACCCGCACGACCACCCGGCCCTCCGGGAACGCCTCCAGGACCTTCCGGTACGCCTCGACCTGCCTTTCCTCCGACGGCGCCTGCTTGCTGTCGTCCAGGAAGAGGAACTCCGTACGGAACAGACCGACGCCCTCGGCACCGGCCTCCACCGCCGCGGGCACATCACCGGGACCGCCGACATTGGCCAGCAGCGGCACCTTGTGACCGTCCGACGTGGCCCCGGGACCACTGGAGCCCGCGAGCGCCGCCTTGCGCTCCGCCGCAGCCCTCTCCAGCGCCCCCCGCTTCTCGTCGCTCGGGTTCACAAAGATCTCACCGGTACTGCCGTCGACCGCGATCAGCGTCCCTTCGGCCAGCTCTCCGGCACCCGGCAGCGCCACCACCGCGGGCACCCCGAGCGCCCGCGCCAGAATCGCGCTGTGGCTCGTCGGCCCGCCCTCCTCGGTCACAAACCCGAGCACCAGCGTCGGGTCCAGCAACGCCGTGTCCGCCGGCGCGAGATCCCGCGCGATCAGTACGTACGGCTCGTCGCTGTCCGGAACACCCGGCATCGGCACCCCGAGCAGCCGTGCCACGATCCGGTTGCGCACATCATCGAGGTCGGCCACCCGCCCGGCCAGATACTCACCCGCGCCCGCCAGCAGCGCCCGATAGGCGGCGAAGGCGTCGTACACCGCCCGCTCGGCCGTGCTGCCGACGGTGATCCGCCGGTCCACATCGGCCATCAGCTCCGGGTCCTGCGCCATCATGGCCTGCGCTTCGAGCACCGCCTGTGCCTCACCGCCGGCCAGATTGCCCCGCGCGATCAGATCGGCCGCCACAGCCTCCACAGCCTTGCGCGCACGCCCCTGCTCGCGCTCCGCGTCCTGGGCCGGGTTCTGCTTGGCGGGAGGCTCCAGCACCGCCGTGCCCATGTGCCGAACCTCGCCGATCGCCACGCCGTGGCTGACCCCGACGCCTCGCAGCGTTGTCTCCATATCACCCGTCTCCGATCGAGCGACGGCCCATGCCGCCGCTGGAAGTCCTGCTCACCGTCACCGCGGTGATGTCACTGCCAGCCGAAGAGAGTGTCCCCCGCCTTGACTTCGCCGTCGTCACGGACATCGGAGAGGGCGTCCGCCGTGGCTTCGAGGGCCACGATCGGGCAGATGGGCGACTTCCCCGCCTCCTCGACGGCAACCGGGTTCCAGCGCACCATCGCCTGCCCCCGGGTCACGGTGTCCCCCTTGCTGACGAGCAGCTCGAAGCCCTCGCCATTGAGCTGCACGGTGTCGATCCCGAGGTGGGTGAGCACTCCGTGCCCTTCGTCGTCAACGACGACGAAGGCGTGCGGGTGCAGCGACACAACGACGCCGTCGACCGGCGAGATGGCCTCCGACGGCTCACGCACGGGGTCGATGGCGGTACCGGGACCGACCATCGCACCGGAGAACACCGGGTCCGGCACCGCCGCTAGTCCGATGGCACGTCCGGCAAGAGGTGACGTCACTGTGGTCATGGAGCCTCCCAGGGGCGGAGATTCGTTACTGCGCCGTCACTGTCCGAGCCGGACGGCGCACTGTTCAGCAGCGTATGGCATATGAAGTCCTAGTTCCGCCTGAATGCTGCCGGTTGGCGGACCTAGAGGCATACCGGAAACGATTTGCCTCGTCACACGGTGGCAGGTACTGTCGTACCCCTGCCTGGCCCCAACGCGACGTTGAGTCGGGGGTCGGCAGCACCTATCAAGCCGAGATCCTAACTGGTCTAAACCTCTGCATGCCCGCAGGGCGGTGGTCAGGAAGTCGGAAAAAGCCTGATAAGGTTTGAAAAGAACGAAGGGAAGCGCCCGGAGGGCCTGGTGATACAGGTTCGATGGAAGTGTTCGTTCCTTGAGAACTCAACAGCGTGCCAAAAGTCAACGCCAGATATGTTGATACCCCGTCTGCCGGAATGATTTGTTCTGGTGGATGTGGTTCCTTTGAAGAAAAAGATACATGGCGAGGATGCTGTGGACGACTGGGCTTATTCCGCCTGGTTGTCCCGCTCTCGTGATGTGGCCCGGTTACGGGCAGACATTCACGGAGAGTTTGATCCTGGCTCAGGACGAACGCTGGCGG
>NZ_JBSGUP010000226.1:0-11595 GCF_053607985.1 Streptomyces sp. NPDC055078 | reverse complement strand
CCCCGGTCGGTCGTTCCTAGGGGGGCGTGGACGCCGGTAAGGTGGCGTGCACCGTTGCTGTAATGACGCGGGGGCTCTGCCCTCGTACCGTGCGGTCCGCCCCGACGGGGATCGTACGGATCGCCCGATACGTACATGTCGAATTTCGTCGATCCTCAATACCGTCACCTCTGACGCAGTAGCGCGGGGGTCGCAGGAGGCACCGTGCTCACCGCGTTCGCCCGGGCGTTCAAGACGCCCGACCTGCGCAAGAAGCTGCTCTTCACGCTCGCCATCATCGTGTTGTACCGCCTCGGGGCGCACATTCCCGTGCCGGGCATCGATTACCAGAACGTACAGATCTGTGTCGAGGCTGCGCAGCAGAACAACAACAGCCTGTTCGGCCTCGTGAATATGTTCAGTGGTGGCGCACTGCTGCAGATCACCATCTTCGCGCTCGGCATCATGCCGTACATCACGGCGAGCATCATCCTTCAACTGCTGACCGTGGTCATCCCGAGGCTGGAGGCCCTCAAGAAGGAGGGCTCGTCCGGCACGGCGAAGATCACGCAGTACACCCGGTATCTGACGGTCGCGCTCGCCGTCCTCCAGGGCACCGGTCTGGTCGCCACCGCCCGCAGCGGTGCGCTGTTCAGCGGTTGCCGGGTCGCCAACGAGATCGTCCCGGATCAGTCGATGTACACGATCGTCGTCATGGTGATCACCATGACCGCGGGCACCGCGGCCGTCATGTGGCTCGGTGAGCTGATCACGGACCGGGGCATCGGCAACGGTATGTCGATTCTCATGTTCATCTCGATCGCGGCCGGCTTCCCGGGCGCCCTGTGGGCCATCAAGGAGAGCGGCACGCTCGCCAAGGGCTGGATCGAGTTCGGCACCGTCATCCTCGTCGGCTTCGTGATGGTGGCCCTGGTCGTCTTCGTGGAACAGGCACAGCGTCGTATCCCTGTTCAGTACGCGAAGCGCATGATCGGGCGGCGGTCGTACGGCGGGACATCCACGTACATCCCGCTCAAGGTGAACCAGGCGGGTGTGATCCCGGTCATCTTCGCGTCGTCGCTGCTCTACATCCCGGCGCTGGTGGCGCAGTTCTCCGGCGGCAGTTCCGGCTGGAAGACCTTCATCGAGTCGTACTTCGTCAAGGGTGACCACCCCTACTACATCACCGCGTACTTCCTGTTGATCGTCTTCTTCGCCTTCTTCTATGTGGCGATCTCGTTCAACCCCGAGGAAGTCGCGGACAACATGAAGAAGTATGGTGGCTTCATCCCGGGTATCCGGGCTGGTCGACCTACTGCCGAGTACCTGAGCTATGTGCTCAACAGGATCACTTGGCCGGGCTCGCTGTACCTGGGTCTGATTGCTCTTGTACCGACGATGGCGTTGGCGGGCTTCGGAGGCGCGAACCAGAACTTCCCGTTCGGCGGGACGAGCATCCTCATCATCGTGGGTGTGGGTCTGGAGACCGTGAAGCAGATCGAGAGCCAGCTCCAGCAGCGCAATTACGAAGGGTTCCTCCGCTGATGAGAATCGTCCTCGTCGGTCCACCTGGTGCCGGCAAGGGTACGCAGGCCGCGTACCTCGCCGAGAACCTCTCGATCCCGCACATCTCCACGGGTGATCTCTTCCGCGCCAACATCAGCAAAGGCACCGACCTCGGTCGGCAGGCCAAGTCCTATATGGACGCGGGAGAGCTGGTCCCCGACGAGGTGACCATCGGGATGGCGAAGGACCGGATGGACCGGCCGGACGCCGTGAACGGCTTTCTGCTGGACGGCTTTCCGCGCAATGTCCCGCAGGCCGAGGCGCTCGACGCGATGCTGAAGTCCGAGGACATGACGCTGGACGCGGTGCTCGACCTGGAGGTCCCGGAGGACGAGGTCGTCAAGCGGATCGCGGGCCGCCGTATCTGCCGCAACGACTCCAGCCATGTCTTCCACGTGGCCTACTCGCCGCCCAAGAAGGACGGTGTCTGCGACACCTGCGGCGGGGATCTGTATCAGCGCGACGACGACTCCGAGGCGACCGTGCGCAAGCGCCTGGAGGTCTACCACACCCAGACCGAGCCGATCATCGACTACTACCGGGGCCAGGGCCTCGTGGTGACGATCTCCGCGCTCGGCAAGGTCCAGGACGTCACACGGCGCGCGATGGACGCCCTGAAGAAGCAGTAGCGGTTATTCCCGGACGTACGGCCGCGGTGTCCCCAGGGCATCGCGGCCGTCCGCGTGCGGGGGCCGGCACGGCAGCGCGGCACGGCAGCCGATACGTCATTCGGCGCATCGGCCCATAATCGAGGGAGCAGCGGAGGGCAACCGCCTCCGTGACAGCGGCGGCGGTCGAGCCGCGAAGAAGGGGCAGGACAAGGCCATGGTGCAGATCAAGACCCCGGACCAGATCGCGAAGATGCGCGAGGCGGGGCTGGTCGTCGCCGCCGTCCACGCGGCGACCCGCGAGGCCGCCGTCCCCGGAGCGACCACCAGGGACCTGGACGAGGTCGCCCGCAAGGTGATCGCCGACCATGGCGCGAAATCGAACTTCCTGGGGTACGGCGGGTTCCCCGCGACCATCTGCACCTCGGTCAACGAGGTCGTGGTCCATGGCATCCCCGACGACAAGACCGTCCTCAAGGACGGTGACATCCTCTCCGTCGACGCCGGCGCGATCATCGACGGCTGGCACGGGGACGCCGCGTACACCGTCTTCATCGGCGACGGGCACGCCCCCGAGCTGATCGAGCTGTCCCGGGTCACCGAGGAGTCCATGTGGGCCGGTGTCGCCGCGATGAAGCCGGGCAACCGGCTGGTGGACGTCTCCCGCGCCATCGAGACCTTCATCCGCCGCCAGCCCAAGCCGGGTGGCGGGCGATACGGGATCATCGAGGAGTACGGCGGCCATGGCATCGGCACCGAGATGCATATGGACCCGCATCTGCTGAACTATGTCTCCCGCAAGCGCGGCAAGGGCCCCCGGCTGGTCCCCGGCTTCTGTCTGGCGATCGAGCCGATGGTCTCGCTCGGTACGCCCCGTACCGAGGTGCTCTCGGACGAGTGGACCGTCATCACCACCGACGGCACCTGGTCCTCGCACTGGGAGCACTCCGTGGCGGTGACGGAGGAGGGCCCGCTGGTCCTGACCGCCCCCGACTGCGGCCGGGCCCGACTCGCGGAGCTGGGGATCACGGCGGCGCCCGACCCGCTGGGGTGAGTGGGGCCGGCGGACCGCTCGGCCGACCCGCTCGGCCGACCCGCTCGGATGAGCGGCTCCGGTGGGCGGCTCGGTTGAGCCGAAAGAGTGAATCGTACGGCTGTTCGGTGCGGGTGGCCGGGAGTCGCCTGCGTAACGATCTTCGTGAGTGGGCAAACTCCCGGGATTCGTCTTTTCGAATGGCCTGACGTAGACTGATGCGTCGGCTCTCGTGTATCCGTGTGTCCACTTTCCGTGGTCACTGACGGAGGACGGGAGCTGATCAAGGTAGCCGATTCGAAGGGCGAAGCGTGGCCAAGAAGCAAGGTGCCATCGAAATCGAGGGCACCGTGATCGAGTCCCTCCCGAACGCGATGTTCAAGGTGGAGCTTCAGAACGGTCACAAGGTCCTCGCGCACATCTCCGGCAAGATGCGGATGCACTACATCCGAATCCTCCCGGACGACCGGGTCGTCGTGGAGCTGTCTCCGTACGACCTGACGCGTGGCCGGATCGTCTACCGATACAAGTAGATCTTGTCGCCACCCCGCTCTAGGAAACGGGGTGTCGGCACTGACCCGGAAGAACCTGACATCCCATGAAGGTCAAGCCGAGCGTCAAGAAGATCTGCGACAAGTGCAAGGTGATCCGCCGTCACGGCCGGGTCATGGTCATCTGCGACAACCTGCGCCACAAGCAGCGCCAGGGCTGACGTACACCGACCACCTGCACCTTCGCAGTTCTTCGCGCGACGCGAGCAATTCGTACATACGCAGAGTCCGCCCAGCCCGCACAGGGTCGGCGACACCTCCGGCGGGGGCCGGGGACCCGGACGTACCACCGTTTCTCCGGAAGCTTTTCCGAAGCGCGGTCGGCGGCCAGGGAATGGCACTGCGGAAGACCCCCGAAAACACAGGAGCCATTGAATGGCACGCGTTTCCGGTGTCGACATCCCGCGCGAAAAGCGTGTGGAGATCGCACTCACCTACGTCTTCGGTATCGGGCGCACCCGGTCCAAGGAGATTCTCGTCTCCACCGGTGTGAACCCGAACACCCGCGTTCGTGACCTGGCCGAAGAGGACCTCGTCAAGATCCGCGAGTACGTGGACGCCAACCTCCGTACCGAGGGTGACCTCCGCCGCGAGATCCAGGCCGACATCCGCCGCAAGGTCGAGATCGGCTGCTACCAGGGCCTGCGGCACCGTCGCGGTCTGCCGGTCCACGGCCAGCGCACCAGCACGAACGCCCGTACCCGCAAGGGTCCGCGTCGCGCGATCGCCGGTAAGAAGAAGCCGGGCAAGAAGTAGTCCACAGCGGACACTCATCCGCGGTCTTCGCTGTAGGACCGACCACCTCCCTGTAGGAGATTTAGATGCCCCCCAAGGGTCGTCAGGGCGCTGCCAAGAAGGTGCGCCGCAAGGAAAAGAAGAACGTCGCTCACGGCCACGCGCACATCAAGAGCACGTTCAACAACACCATCGTCTCGATCACCGACCCCTCGGGCAACGTGATCTCCTGGGCCTCCGCCGGCCACGTCGGCTTCAAGGGCTCGCGCAAGTCCACCCCCTTCGCCGCGCAGATGGCCGCCGAGTCGGCCGCCCGCCGCGCGCAGGAGCACGGCATGCGCAAGGTCGACGTCTTCGTCAAGGGTCCCGGCTCCGGCCGTGAGACCGCGATCCGCTCGCTCCAGGCCACCGGCCTGGAGGTCGGCTCGATCCAGGACGTCACCCCCACGCCGCACAACGGCTGCCGTCCGCCCAAGCGCCGCCGCGTCTGACGCGGGCTACGGCCAGGGTGGTGCCCTGCTGGGGGTGTGGGGGTCGCCCCCCACATGACCGCAGTACGGCTGCCGTCCGCCCAAGCGCCGCCGCGTCTGACGCTCCGCGTCTGCCGTGTCACGGCGTTTGAGCTGAAAAGTGTTCGGGCGGGGCGCCTCTTTCGGGGCGTACCGCCCGTACCCTTGTAAGACATATGTCGGGCGTCAAATAGCGGGCGCCCCCGACTGAAGGATTCATTCATGCTGATCGCTCAGCGCCCTTCGCTGACCGAAGAGGTCGTCGACGAATACCGCTCCAGGTTCGTGATCGAGCCGCTGGAGCCCGGCTTCGGCTATACCCTCGGCAATTCTCTGCGCCGTACGCTCCTCTCCTCGATCCCGGGTGCGGCCGTCACGTCCATCCGTATCGACGGTGTCCTGCACGAGTTCACCACCGTGCCGGGCGTCAAGGAGGACGTCACCGACCTGATCCTCAACATCAAGCAGCTCGTCGTCTCCTCGGAGCACGACGAGCCCGTCGTGATGTACCTGCGCAAGCAGGGCCCGGGGCTGGTCACCGCCGCCGACATCGCGCCCCCGGCCGGTGTCGAGGTGCACAACCCCGACCTCGTCCTCGCCACGCTCAACGGCAAGGGCAAGCTGGAGATGGAGCTGACCGTCGAGCGCGGTCGCGGCTATGTCTCCGCCGTCCAGAACAAGCAGGTGGGCCAGGAGATCGGCCGGATCCCGGTCGACTCCATCTACTCGCCGGTGCTCAAGGTCACCTACAAGGTCGAGGCGACCCGAGTCGAGCAGCGCACCGACTTCGACAAGCTGATCGTCGATGTCGAGACCAAGCAGGCGATGCGTCCGCGTGACGCCATGGCCTCCGCCGGCAAGACCCTGGTCGAGCTGTTCGGTCTCGCCCGCGAGCTGAACATCGACGCCGAGGGCATCGACATGGGCCCGTCGCCGACGGACGCCGCGCTCGCCGCGGATCTGGCCCTGCCGATCGAGGAGCTGGAGCTGACGGTCCGCTCCTACAACTGCCTCAAGCGCGAGGGCATCCACTCGGTGGGCGAGTTGGTGGCCCGCTCCGAGGCGGACCTGCTCGACATCCGCAACTTCGGCGCCAAGTCGATCGACGAGGTCAAGGCGAAGCTGGCGGGTATGGGCCTGGCGCTCAAGGACAGCCCGCCCGGATTCGACCCGACGGCCGCGGCGGACGCGTTCGGTGCGGATGACGACGCGGATGCGGGTTTCGTGGAGACCGAGCAGTACTAGTCGCCCCCGGCGGGGTGCGCGGGGTCCAGGCCGTGGCGGCCGAGCCCGGTGGGCCCCTGCGCGTCCGTTGTGGTTGTTCGCGCAGTTCCCCGCGCCCCTGACGGGGCGCACCCACTGCCCGTAGGCGTCCGCCTGCGGGGTCCTGACACCGGTACCTGATACGGCCGGTGCAGCACACAAGGAGAAACACCATGCCGAAGCCCGCCAAGGGTGCCCGTCTGGGCGGCAGCGCAGCGCATGAGCGGCTGCTTCTCGCGAACCTGTCGAAGCAGCTCTTCGAGCACGGCCGCATCACGACGACCGAGGCCAAGGCCCGCCGCCTGCGTCCGGTCGCCGAGCGGCTGATCACCAAGGCGAAGAAGGGCGACATCCACAACCGTCGCCTGGTGCTCCAGACGATCACCGACAAGGCGATCGTGCACACGCTCTTCACCGAGATCGCCCCGCGGTACGCCGAGCGCCCGGGTGGCTACACCCGGATCACCAAGATCGGCAACCGCCGTGGTGACAACGCCCGGATGGCCGTGATCGAGCTGGTCGAGGGCGAGATCGCCAAGAAGGCGACCGTCGCCGAGGCCGAGGCCGCCGCCAAGCGCGCGGTCAAGGAGGACGCCCTTAAGAAGGACGCCCCCAAGAAGGATGCGCTCTCCAAGGACACCGAGGCTCCGGTCGAGGACGCTCCGGTCGAGGACGCGAAGCCCTCGGAGGCCGAGTCCAAGGACGCCTGATCGCGTGCTGTGCGCGGGCCCGTTCCCTTCGGGGGAGCGGGCCCGTTCCGCGTGTACAGGGCCTGAGAGGGCTCCGAGAGGGCCCGAGAGGGCCCTGAGGGGGCTCTGAGAGGATCGAAGACGTGAGTGATGAGGTGGCGGAGGCGGCGGAGGTGGCGCCGCCCGTACGGGTGCGGCTGGACCTGTCGTACGACGGCAGGGACTTCTCCGGGTGGGCCAAGCAGGCCGGCGGGCGGCGCACCGTACAGGGGGAGATCGAGGACGCGCTGCGTACGGTGACGCGGTCCTCGCGGACGTACGAGCTGACCGTCGCCGGGCGCACGGACGCCGGGGTGCACGCGCGGGGGCAGGTCGCGCATGTCGATCTGCCGGGCGAGGTGTGGGCCGAGCACCGGGAGAAGCTGCTGAAGCGGCTCGCGGGGCGGCTGGGGCGCGATGTGCGGATCTGGCGGGTGGCGGAGGCGCCCGCGGGGTTCGACGCCCGGTTCTCCGCGATCTGGCGGCGGTACGCCTACCGGGTGACCGACCACCCCGGTGGCGTCGATCCGCTGCTGCGCGGTCATGTGCTGTGGCACGACTGGCCGCTGGACGTCGGCGCGATGAACGCGGCGGCCGAACGGCTCGTCGGCGAGCACGACTTCGCGGCGTACTGCAAGCGGCGCGACGGCGCGACGACCATCCGTACGCTCCAGCGGCTGTCCTGGGAGCGGGACGCGGCCGGGATCCTCACCGCGACCGTGCGGGCCGACGCCTTCTGCCACAACATGGTGCGCTCGCTGGTGGGGGCGCTGCTGTTCGTGGGGGACGGGCACCGGCCGGTGGACTGGCCCGCGAAGGTGCTGGCGGCGGGCGTACGGGACTCGGCGGTCCATGTCGTACGGCCGCACGGGCTCACCCTGGAGGAGGTCGGCTATCCCGCCGACGCACTGCTCGCCGCCCGGAACCGGGAGGCCCGCAACAAGCGGTCGCTGCCCGGGTCAGCCGGCGGGTGCGGTGGCGGCTGCTGACGCCTGGACGTTGCCGCGGCGCACGATCTGCCGGAAGGTGAACTCGGCGAGGTCGTCGCCGGCCTGGAACGCCTTGGTGTCCTTCGAGGTGACGGACTTGGCCTTGGTGTAGCCGGTGGCGGTGAAGTAGGCGTAGCGGCCGTAGGAGTTGGCGGTGTACCGGCAGACCGGGCCGCCCTTGCAGAAGGCGGGCACTCCCGGGCTCATCAGCGGGGTGATCGTCTTGCCCCGGGTGGTCGCCGAGACCGCCTTCTTCGCCTCGGCCTCCTGGCCGAAGACGGCGACGCCGACGGTGACCGCGATGCCGTCCTTGCTGTACGTGGCGCGGAAGACCTGGTCACAGCCGTTGCTCTTCAGGACGGCGCCGAGCCCGCCCTGGGTGGCCGCGACGCAGCCGGCGGTGCGGGCGGTCGCGCCCTTGGCGTACACCCGGTCGGTCATGGTGAGCTTCTTGCCGGGGAAGAGGGACTCGGCGCTCAGGGGGGCGGTGTCCTTCTTCTCGCTGGAGATGAAGTCCTTGGGGTTCGGCGGGGGCAGCGGGGCGACCGAGGAGAACGACGGCTCGGCGGGGGCGGAGCCGCTCGGCAGGTCCTGGGGGCCGGGCAGCTCGTTCGCCGTGTTCTGGGACGGGCTCGCCCCCTTGTCGTCGGAGGTGACGATCGCGGTCGCCACGATGCCCGCGACCGCGGCGGTCGCGAGCGCGCCGCCGCCGATCATCAGCCAGCGTCTGCGGCGGGCGCGGGACGCGGCGGCGTCGGCGAGGGCCGCCCAGTCGGGAGTGCTGTCGCTGTCGGTGTACTGGGCCCGCTGGGTGCCGAACGGATCGAACGGATCCGGTGCTCCCTGACGGGAGTTGTACGGATCCTGGCCGTGTCCGCCGGACCCCCACTGAGGCCCCCCCTGCCCAAAGCTCATGTCGCGCATCCTAAACCGGTTGGCCGTACGGGGGACCGGCCCTCATCATCGGAGGATGGGACATCTCGAAGCCGCGCATCTGGAGTACTACCTGCCGGACGGGAGGGTGCTGCTCGCGGATGTCTCGTTCCGGGTGGGCGAAGGCGCGGTGGTCGCCCTGGTCGGGGCCAATGGCGCGGGAAAGACGACGCTGCTCCGGCTGATCTCCGGGGAGCTGCGGCCCCACGGCGGCTCGGTGACGGTCGGCGGCGGCCTGGGGGTGATGCGCCAGTTCATCGGCTCGGTGCGGGACGAGCGGACCGTACGGGACCTGCTGGTGTCGCTGGCCCAGCCCCGTATCCGGGCGGCGGCTCAGGCCGTGGACGCGGCCGAGGAGCTGATCCTCACCGTCGACGACGAGTCCGCGCAGATGGCGTACGCGCAGGCGCTGAGCGACTGGGCGGAGGCGCGCGGCTACGAGGCGGAGACCGTCTGGGACATGTGCACGACAGCCGCGCTGGGCATTCCGTACGAGAAGGCCCAGTGGCGCGAGCTGCGCACGCTCTCCGGCGGCGAGCAGAAGCGGCTGGCGCTGGAGGCGCTGCTGCGGGGGCCCGATGAGGTGCTGCTGCTGGACGAGCCGGACAACTATCTGGATGTGCCCGGCAAGCGCTGGCTGGAGGAGCGCCTTAAGGAGACCCGTAAGACCGTCCTCTTCGTCTCGCACGACCGGGAGCTGCTGTCCCGTACGGCGCAGAAGATCGTCAGCGTGGAGCCGAGCCCCGCGGGGTCGGACGTCTGGGTGCACGGCGGCGGATTCGCCACGTACCACGAGGCGCGGCAGGAGCGGTTCGCGCGGTTCGAGGAGCTGCGGCGGCGCTGGGACGAGAAGCGGGCGCAGCTCAAGCGCCTGGTCCTGGACATGCAGCAGTACGCGGCGCGCAGTGACGAGATGGCGTCCCGCTATCAGGCGGCGAAGACCCGGCTGCGGAAGTTCGACGAGGCGGGACCGCCGCCGGAGCCGCCGCGGAAGCAGGAGATCCGGATGCGGCTGCGCGGCGGGCGCACCGGAGTGCGGGCGCTGACCTGCGAGAAGCTTGAGCTGACCGGCCTGATGAAACCGTTCGACCTGGAGGTCTTCTACGGCGAGCGGGTCGCGGTCCTGGGGTCGAACGGCTCGGGGAAGTCCCACTTCCTGCGGCTCCTCGCGGGCGACACGTCCGTGGCGCACACGGGGATGTGGAAGCTGGGCGCGCGCGTCGTGCCCGGCCATTTCGCCCAGACGCACGCCCACCCGGAACTGCTGGGGCGCACCCTGGTCGACATTCTGTGGACCGAGTACGCCAGGGACCGGGGCGGCGCCATGTCGGTGCTGCGGCGGTACGAGCTGGAGCGCCAGGGCGACCAGAGCTTCGACAAGCTGTCGGGCGGGCAGCAGGCGCGGTTCCAGATCCTGCTGCTGGAGCTGGCGGGCACGACGGCCCTGCTGCTGGACGAGCCGACGGACAACCTGGACCTGGAGTCGGCGGAAGCCCTTCAGGACGGTCTTGAGGTGTACGACGGGACCGTGCTCGCGGTGACGCACGACCGCTGGTTCGCGAAGACCTTCGACCGCTATCTGGTCTTCGGGTCGGACGGGGTGGTGCGCGAGACCGCGGGCCCGGTCTGGGACGAGCGGCGGGTCGCGCGGACGCGGTAGGGGCACGTCTTTCGGAGATCGGGGCCGCCGTGGATAAGGCGGGTCGCGCGGGCGCGGTAGGGGCAGGGGTTCGCCGGGGGCGATCGGGCGGGGCGTCGCGGGAGCGGGCGGCTCGCGATGGTGGGCGGTGCTCGCGCATACCGACCGTCGGGCCGTGGCCCGTACATCACGGTATGCTGTACGTTCCGCGGCCCCGGCCCCCCGGGGGGAGCCGTACCTCGCGGACGTCCTGGGACCTCTCCGCTGCCGGGTCCCGCCCCCGTGGGCCCGGAGGACCCCCGGGGGGCAGGTTCCGTCCCCGGGCCGGCTCCGGCACCCCCCGCCCGGCACTCCCGTCCGGAGGAACCCCTCGCGTTTTGACCCGTCCGGGCGTGCCCGGGTAAGCTGCTGCTTCGTTATGCGTATTGGCTTGCTCTATCTCACGTGAGGGGCCCTTACGCCGGTCCGCCGGGCCGATGACCAGCGGCAGGCACTCGGGTTGCGTCCCCGGTGTGCCGCCAGGGCTGTCGTGATCGTCCGGGTGGCCTTGTCAGGACCCCGCTCTCCATGCCCTCAGGGGCCGGGGGAGTCCCACTCACTGAAGAAGCGAAGGCTACGACCGTGCGTACGTACAGCCCCAAGCCCGGCGATGTGACGCGCCAGTGGCACATCATCGACGCGCAGGACATCGTCCTGGGCCGTCTGGCGACCACCGCCGCCACCCTTCTGAGGGGCAAGCACAAGCCGATCTACGCCCCCCACGTCGACGCGGGTGACTTCGTCATCATCGTCAACGCCGAGAAGGTGCACCTGTCCGGCAACAAGCGGACGCAGAAGATGGCGTACCGCCACTCCGGTTACCCGGGTGGTCTGCGCTCCGTCCGCTACGACGAGCTGCTCGCCAAGAGCCCCGAGAAGGCGGTCGAGAAGGCCATCAAGGGCATGCTCCCCAAGAACACCCTGGGCCGTCAGATGCTCTCGAAGCTGAAGGTCTACGCGGGCGAGAACCACCCGCACGCCGCTCAGCAGCCGGTCCCGTTCGAGATCACCCAGGTCGCGCAG
>NZ_JBSGUP010000225.1:0-11624 GCF_053607985.1 Streptomyces sp. NPDC055078 | reverse complement strand
GTGGTCCGTACGGTCCGTGTGGTCGTGGTGTGGGTGCGCCGTGCGGTCTGTACGGCTCGTCTGGTCATGGGCCGCGCGGACCGTGTGGTCCGCGCCGTCGAGCACCAGGGCCGTCAGGCCCGGGACCTCCGGGAGCCCTCGCTCCGTCTCCGCCGTGGTGATCACGGTCGTGGCACCGGAGTCGGTGAGCATATGGGCCACCCGGTCGGCCGGATAGTCCGGGTCGATCGGGAGGTAGGCGGCACCGGACTTGAGCACACCGAGGAGAGCCGTCATCAGCTCCACCGAGCGCGGCACGGCGATCGCGACGACACTCCCGGGCCCCGCCCCGCCGGCCCGCAGCCGCGCCGCCAGCGAGGCGGCACGGGTGTCCAGTTCGGCATAGGTGAGGCACTCCTCGCCGAAGATCACCGCTTCGGCGCCCGGCGCCCGGGACACCCGGGCCTCGAACGCGGCGGCCAGCGTGGTCTCCGGTACCTCGCGCTCGGCGCCCGTGGCATGGGCGTTCGCCAGTTCCCGCGCCGACAGCAGCTCCACGGCGGCGGCCGGGCGGGCCGGGTCGTCGGCCAGCGCCTGAAGAATCCGCGAGAGCCGCTCGGCGAGCGCGCGGACCCGGCTCCCCTCCAGCCGCTCCGCATGATGCTTGAGCCGCAGATCGAGCCGCCGCCCCGGCTTCACGATCAGGGCGAGCGGATAGTGGACCGCGTCATGGAAGGCGTGCCCGGTGATACGGACAGCCCCGGAGGAGTCGGACAGCTCCGTGTCGCCCGGGTAGTTCTCGAACACCACCAGCGTGTCGAAGAGGTCACCGCCGCCCGCGGGACGCGCCGCCGCCCGCTGGATCTCGGCCAGCCCGAGATGCTGATGGTCCAGAAGGCTCGCCTGCTCGTCCTGGAGCCGGGTGAGCAGCGCGGCGAGCGGATCGGCGGGTGCCCAGCGAAACCGTGTCGGCAGGGTGTTGATGAACAGGCCCACCATCGACTCGATGCCGTCGACCGCGCCGTCCCGCCCCGAGACGGTGGTGCCGAACACGACATCGTCCCGGCCGGTCAGCCTGCCCAGCAGCAGCCCCCACGCGGTCTGGACGACCGTGCCGAGGGTGACGCCCAGCTCCCTGGCCCGCTCCGACAGCCGTGCGGTGGTCCGCTCGGACAGCTCCAGCCGGACCTGTTCCGGCCGTGGGGGCCGACCGTCCGCCGGGGTCGTGACCAGCCTGGCCGGCTCGTCGAGACCGGCGAGCGCCGCCCGCCAGGCCACCCGCGCGGCCTCGCGGTCCAGGCCCGCCAGCCGGCGCAGATGGGTGCGGTACGGCGCGACCTCGGGCAGCGGCGCGGGGTCCGGCCCGTACAGCGCCAGCAGTTCGCGGTGCAGCACCGGCAGCGACCAGCCGTCCGCCACGATGTGGTGGAACGTCAGGACCAGTCGGCTCCGCCCGCCCCCCAGCCGCACGAACGCGCAGCGCAGCAGCGGTGGACGCGCCAGATCGAAACCGAGGGCACGCTCCTGCGCGGCGATCGCGTCGGCCGCTTCCCCATCCGCCGCCTCGGCCTCACGCCACGGCAGCTCCAGGCCCCGGGCGATGATCTGTACGGGCGTGCCGTCCGGCCGCTGCCGGAAGCCCGCCCGCAGCGGGGCGTGCCGGTCCAGCAGCGCCTGCGCGGCGCGGCGCAGCGCCTGGCCGTCCACGGGTCCCGTCAGCTCCAGGGTCTGCTGGACGACATACGCGTCGCCCTCGCCGCCGCCCGCCAGGGCGTGGAAGAAGAAGCCCTCCTGAAGCGGGGCCAGGGGAAGCAGTTCCGCCACGGACAGCGGGTCCGTGCCCTGGAGCTGTGCGAGTTCGCCGTGGTCGAGCACCAGCAGCGGCCCGTCGACCGCCACCGCCGCCGCCTCCGACGCCTGCCCGTCGCCTTCGGCGATCACCGCCGCGAGGGAGGCGACCGTACGGTGGCGGAAGACATCGCGTACGGTCAGCCTGATCCCCGCCCGGCGGGCCCGGATCAGCAGCTGGATCGCGCTGATGCTGTCCCCGCCGAGCGCGAGGAAGTCGTCCTCGGCGGAGACCGAGGCGAGGCCCAGCACCTCCGCGTACAGCGCGCACAGCAGCTCCTCCCGGGCTCCCCGGGGTGCCCGTCCGGAGCTGAGCGCGCCGTAGTCCGGCACGGGCAGCGCCTTGGGGTCGAGCTTGCCGCTGGGGGTGACGGGCAACTGCCCGAGCGGGACGAAGGCGGACGGAACCATGTACTCCGGCAGCCACTCGGCGGCGTGCGCCCGCAGTGCCTTGAGCAGTGCGGTGATGTCGCGGAACGGCGCCGGGCGGTTGGCGACGGGGAAGTCCCCGCCGGGGCGGTACAGCACCCCCATCGGCGCGTCGCCCGCGTCGAGTACGACATCGAAGCTGCCGTCGTCGGCGTGTCCGTTCCAGGTGACCGCCACGCGGTACCCGTGTTCCGCGCCGAGCGCGTGGAAGTCCTCCGGGTCGGCGCTCTCGCCGGCCGGCCCGCTGCTGCCCTCCAGTAGCCGCAGATCCGCGAGATCGCCGGCCAGCCGGGCATTGGGCACCCCGGGGACCCGCACCCTGGACGGCCGCGCCGCGAGCAGCCCGGCGAGTTCCCCGAGCCCGCCGAGCCCCGACCAGTGCACCTCGCGCCCGGCGGTGTCTCCGGCGGGTCGCCGGGCGCGCCCTGGCCCGTCCGGCGACACGCCCGCTTCCGCTGCGGCGGTACCCGCCGACCCGGCGGCGGGCCCGTCGGTCCCTGTCGTCACCGGTTCGCGCGCGGGGCGCGGCCGGAGCACCACGTCGTACCGGTAGCGGCTCAGCTCGTTGTGATGTGCGGCGCGCTTGAGGTGGATCTCGGCGTCGAAGTCCGGCAGCCCGGCGAAGAAGCCGGGGTCGAGGAGCAGCTCGCCCTCCCAGAGCACGGACTGATCGACCGCCGCCCGCAGGGCGGCCTTGTCGGCGTCGGTGGACCGCCTGGTCTCCACCGCAGCCCGAAGGGTGCGCAGCAGCCGCAGATTGCGCACATCGCCCACGAAGATCCGGCCGCCCGGCGCGAGCAGCGCGGACACCTTGCGCAGGACATCGGCGAGATACTCCGGTCCCGGGAAGTACTGGGCCACCGAGTTGATGACGATGGTGTCGAAGAACCCCTCGGGCAGTCCGCCGGTGTCGTGCGCGGGCCGGGCGCTCAGCTCCACCCTGCCGGCGAGTTCCGGTACGGCGTCCACCTGCGCGCGCAGGGCCCGTACCGCCTCCGACGAGAGGTCGGTGCCCCAGTAGGTCTCGCACCCGGGCGCGATACGGGACAGGATCAGTCCGCTGCCCGCACCGATCTCCAGCACCCGGCGCGACACGCCGAGTCCGCGGATGCGGTCGACGGTGGCGTCCCGCCACTCGCGCATCTCATCGACCGGGATCGGGCGGCCGTCGTACATGCTGTTCCAGCCCGCGAAGTTCTCGCGGAACCCCTCGGACCCCGCGGCGCTGTAGAGGAGTTCGTGCAGGTCCTTCCACTCCTCGACCCGCTCGGTCCCGTCGCGTCCGGGCCCGGCGTCCAGCGCGGGCACGACATACGCGGCCAGCCGCCGGTCACCGGGCCGGTCCTCACGCGCGATCACCGTGACCTGGTCGACACCGGGATGACGGCGCAGCACGGACTCGATCTCGCCCGGTTCGATCCGGAATCCGCGGATCTTGACCTGGGCGTCGGTGCGGCCGAGGAACTCCAGCCGCCCATCGGCCTTCCAGCGCACCAGATCGCCGGTCCGGTAGAGCCGCTCCCCGGGCGCGGCGGGCACCGAGGGCGGCGCGGCGACAAACCGTTCGGCCGTGAGACCGGGCCTGCCGAGATAGCCGCGCGCCAGCCCGGAGCCCCCGAGATACAGCTCACCCGCCACTCCCGGCGGAACCGGCTGGAGACGGTCGTCGAGGACATAGGCCCGGGTGCCGGGGTCCGGGACACCGATCGGGACGATCGCGCCGGAGGGAGTGTCCGGATCGCACAGTCCGAGGGTGGAGTTGGTGGTGGCCTCGGTCGGCCCGTACGCGTTGAACATCATCCGGCCGCGCGCGTACCGGCCCACCAACTCGGGGGAGACCCGCTCGGTTCCGGCGAGCAGGGTGGCGGCCGGGGGGAGGCGTACGTCGTCGGGCATGGCGGCCAGCAGGGCGGGCGGCAGGATCATGAAGGTGATGCCGTTGGCCTCGGCGTACTCGGCGAGCGGGGCGCCCGGCACCCGGCGCTCGGCGGGGACGACGACGAGCCGGCCACCGGACAGCAGCCCCAGACACAGATCCCAGAACGCGACGTCGAAACTCGGCGACGCGAACTGGAGGACCCGGCTGTGCGGTCCGATGCCGAACCGTTCGCTCTGGGTGGCCACCAGCTTCGCCACCCCGCTGTGCGCGAGGACGACCCCTTTGGGGCGGCCGGTCGACCCCGAGGTGTAGATCACATACGCGGCGTTGTCGACACCGAGGGGCCGTCCCCGGTCCGCGTCGGTGGGGTCGTGGGCGGGCATCAGCGCCAGTTCGGCCACGGTGCCGGGGGAGTCGAGGAGTACCCGGGCGACGCCGTCCTGTCCGGGAATGTCCTCCGCGCTGTCCTCGGCCGTCACCACACAGACCGGCCCGGCGTCGCCCAGCATGTAGGCGATACGGTCGGGCGGGTAGTCGTGGTCGACCGGCAGATAGGCGGCACCGGACTTCAGTACGGCGACCTCGGCGACGATCAGATCGGCCGAACGCGGCAGGGCCAGCGCCACGATCCGCTCGGGGCCCGCGCCCCGGGCGATCAGGAGGTGGGCGAGCCGGTTGGCCCGCTCGTCCAGTTCGGCGTAGGTCAGGCGCTCGTCCGCGAACACCAGGGCCACGGCGTCGCCCCGCCGCCGCACCTGCCCGGCGAACATCGCGGGCCAGGTGGCGGACGGCACACCGTGGCCGGTGTCGTTCCACTCCTGGACCACCCGCCGGTGTTCGTCCGGGGGCATCAGGGCCAGCGCGCCGATCGGAGTCCCGGGGCGGGCCAGACCGTCGGCCAGTACGGTCGCGTAGTGGCCGAGGAGCCGGTCGGCGCTCGCCTCGTCGAACAGGCCGGGGGAGTACACCGCCCGCACCTCACCGGGCCGGACCTCCACCGCCAGGTCGAGACCGCCGGGCGCCTCGTCGCCGCCGGTGCCGGAGGCGGAGGCGGAGGCAGAGGCAGAGGCGCCGACGTCGGAGGCACCGGAGGCGGAGGCGGTACGGGCGGGGGTACCGGCGATGTTGCCGGATACCGCGCTGGGGGCCGTACCGGCGGTGGCGTCGGAGGAGGCACCGGAGGAGGCACCGGAGGCTGTGCCGGAGTCGGTACCGGCCGTGGTGTCGAAGGCGGTGTTGAAGAACAGTCCGCCTGCCCGCGCCGGTTCCGGCTGCAGCGCGTCCACCAGCGCGGTCAGCGGCACCCGGTGTGCCCGGGCCTCCTCGGCGGCCCGCGCGACCCGCCGTATCAGCT
Organism: Streptomyces sp. NPDC055078; assembly: GCF_053607985.1. Lineage (NCBI taxonomy): Bacteria > Bacillati > Actinomycetota > Actinomycetes > Kitasatosporales > Streptomycetaceae > Streptomyces > Streptomyces sp. NPDC055078. Next base: position 6,135 of record NZ_JBSGUP010000225.1, on the reverse strand, counting down.
CCCCGAACGACGGGTCGTCGTCGACCCGGACGCGCAGCGGCAGCCCGGAGTGTCCGACGGTGAGATCGGGGGCGCCGCTGTAGCGGTGCAGCAGGGCGATGTACGCGGCGAGCAGCGTCTCGTCCGGTGCGCCCTGCGCCTCCGGCCCGAGGGGGCGGGTGCGTATCGCCCGGTTCCCGTCCGGCGCCGGCGGATGGGGCCGGTCCGTCGGCAGCACCGTCTCCTGCGGCAAAGGGGTGAGCAACTGCCGCCAATACGCCAGGACTTCTTCAGGGACAAGTGCGGAACCAGACAAGGTGGCCGTGCCTCCCCAGCAGGTCGGTTCCGGCCAGGGGCCGGAGTCGTCCGCGACATACTAAGGTAAGGATTACCTAATCCAACAGTGTCCCCTGTGAGGGTGGGCCGGGCCCCGGCACTGGCCTACATTTAAGGCGTGCCTAACCTAAGGAAGTTGACGTGGGGAGCTTGGTGACCGCGGCGAAACGCCCCCGCGTGGCGCTCCTCCTGGTGCTGCCCGGCGGGGCGCTGTGTGCGCTGCTCGTGCTGTCGATGACGTTCGGGGCGCTGAGCGTTCCGCCCGACCAGGTGTGGAACACCCTGTTCGGCGACCCGCCCAGCACCCGGGTCGAGAACGCGATCTGGTCCGTGCGCCTGCCCAGGACGGCGCTCGGCCTCGCGGCAGGAGCGGCGCTGGGGCTGTCCGGCGCGCTGATGCAGGCGCTGACCCGCAACCCCCTGGCCGACCCCGGAGTGCTCGGGGTCAGCGCGGGTGCCGCGTTCGCCATCGTGCTCGCCGTGGGTGTCATCGGGCTGACCTCCGTCCACGGCTACATCTGGTTCGCCTTCGCGGGCGCGATGGGGGCCAGCGTGCTGGTGTATCTCATGGGCGGTCTCGGAGGGTCCGGTACGACACCGGTCAAGCTCGCGCTCGCCGGTGTCGCCGTGACCTCGCTGCTGTTCTCGCTGACCAGCGCCATCGCGCTGACCGACCCGGACGCGCTGAACCGCTACCGCTTCTGGTCCGCCGGTTCGCTCGCCGGCCAGAACCACGAGGTGCTGCTGCGCGTGCTGCCCTTCCTCGTCGTCGGCGCCGTCATCGCCCTGGCGCTGGCGCCCTCGCTGAACAGTCTCGCCCTCGGCGACGACGTGGCGACCTCGCTCGGTCTGAAGCTGGGGCTCATCCGGGTCCTGGGCGTCACCGCCGTCACCCTGCTCACCGGGGGAGCGGTCGTCGTCATCGGCCCGGTCGTCTTCGTGGGCCTGATCGTGCCCCATGTGGCCCGGGTCCTCACCCAGGGCGCCGGGATCGGCCCCGACTACCGCTGGCTGCTGCCCCTTTCGGCGGTCCTCGCTCCCTGTCTGCTGCTCGCCGCCGATATCACCGGACGGCTGCTGGCCCGGCCGGTGGAGATCCAGGCGGGCATCCTGGTCGCCTTCATCGGCGGCCCGTTCTTCATCGCGATGGTCCGCCGCCGACGACTCGCGGAGCTGTGAGCATGACCGATCTCCTGTCCGGCCGCGGACCCGAGCGCGAGCCAGGCCGCGGACCCGAGCGCGAACCCGGCGGTGAACCCGGGAGCCGCCCGGCCGGGGCGGTCGGCGGGCCGTCCGGCCGGGAAGCCGTCCGCACCTCCGGCCGCGTCACCTTCCGGCTGGCCGTCCCGCCGGTCTCAGGTGTGCTGCGGCCCCGGCTGGCCGCCGTCTGCGCCGTCCTCGCGGTCGCCGCCTTCCTGGTGTTCTGCTGGGGTGTCGCCGTCGGCGACATCCCCTACTCGCTGACCGATGTGATGCGGGCCCTGGTGGGTTCAGGCGACCCCGGCACCCTGCTCATCGTCCAGGAGCTGCGGCTGCCCCGGGCCCTGGCGGGCCTGCTCGTCGGCATCGCCTTCGGTGTCTCCGGCGCCCTGTTCCAGACCCTCACACTCAATCCGCTCGCCAGCCCGGACATGATCGGCATCACCCAGGGCGCGGGCACCGCGGTCGTCGCCGGTATCGTCCTCGGCTGGGGCGGCGGACTGCCCACCCAGACACTCGGTCTCGCCGGGGCGCTGGGAGCCGCGCTGCTGGTGTATCTGCTGGCCTGGAAACGCGGTACGACCGGCTACCGGATCGTCCTCGTCGGCATCGGCGTCGCCTGGATCTGCACCAGCGCCACCGACTACCTGATGGCCCGAGGCGAACGGCTGGAGGCGCAGGCCGCGCTCGGCTGGCTCGTCGGCAACCTCAACGGCCGCACCTGGGACCAGGTCACCCCACTGGCGATCGCCCTGGCCCTCCTGCTGCCCGTGGCCCTGGTGCTCGGCCGGCTGATGCGTACCCTCCAACTCGGCGACGATGTCGCCCGGGGCCTGGGGACGCGGGTGCAGCCGGTCCGGCTCGGCGTCCTGCTCTGCGGGGTGGGACTGGTCGCCTTCGGCACCGCGGCGGCCGGACCCATCGCCTTCGTGGCGCTGGCCGCCCCGCAGATCGCCCAGCGCCTCGCCCGTACCCCGTCACCGCCGCCGGTCACCGCCGGGCTCACCGGAGCCCTGATGGTCCTGGTGTCCGATCTGATCGCGAGAAAGCTGATCACCGGCACGGAACTGCCGGTCGGTATCGTCACCGGCGTCCTCGGCGCCCCCGTACTGCTGTGGCTGCTCATCCGCGCCAACCGCGCCGGCTCAGGAGGCTGAACCCATGTCACCCGTGTCATCCAGGTCATCCAGGTCACCGATGTCACCCAGGCCATCGAAGTCCGGTAAGTCCGGTAAGTCCGCCGGGCCCGAACTGCGGGCCGACGGCCTGCGGCTGGCGTACGACAGCCGCGTCGTCGTGGAGAACCTCGATGTCGTCGTCCCCCCCGGCCGGATCACGGCGATCGTCGGTGCCAACGCCTGCGGCAAGTCGACCCTGTTGCGTGCGCTCGCCCGGCTCCTGGTACCGAAGGCCGGCTCGGTGCGGCTCGACGGGCGCTCGGTGCACTCCATACCGACCCGGGAGCTGGCCCAGCGGCTCGGTATCCTGCCGCAGTCGCCCGTCGCCCCTGAGGGGCTGACCGTCATCGACCTTGTCGGCCGGGGGCGCTCCCCGCATCAGACCTGGTGGCGGCAGTGGTCCGGGACGGATGAGCGGGCCGTGCACGACGCGCTGCACGCCACCGCCATGACCGATCTCGCCGACCGGCCCGTCGATGAACTCTCCGGCGGCCAGCGGCAGCGCGCCTGGATCGCGATGGCGGTGGCCCAGGGCACCCCCGTACTGCTCCTGGACGAGCCGACGACCTATCTGGACCTGGCGCATCAGATCGACGTCCTCGATCTGATCACCGACCTCAACCGGCACGAGAGCCGTACGGTCGTGATGGTGCTGCACGACCTCAACCAGGCATGCCGCTACGCGGACCATGTCATCGCCATGAAGTCGGGGCGGATCGTCGCCGAGGGCGACCCCGGGGACGTCATCACCGCCGCCATGGTCGAGGAGGTCTTCGGCCTCCGCTGCCGGGTCGCGGCCGACCCGGTCAGCGGTACGCCGATGATCATTCCGATGAGCCGTCACCACGAGGCCCCCGACGCGGTGGTGGCCACCCCCGCCCCGGGCTGAACCCGCTCACGGGCCGGGTCGGCGCTCAGGGCCCGGCGCGCGGGTCCGGTGCACAGCCAGGACCCGAGCCGATCCATCCATCGAGGGCTACGCACTCTCGCCCCGCCCCCCGCAGAGGACATGGCCCCCGCTCATGGACGGGCGGTCAGATAGCCGCCCATCGTACGGAAGTAGTCGGTCGCGGCGTACTCCGTGCCGTCCTCGGTCCGTACCCGCTCCACCACCAGACCGTGTCGGCGACCCGTGCGGGCGTCCGCCCCGGCGACGATGACGATGCCGTCGCCCTCCCGGATGAAGATCCGGCCGGGTGTGCCGCCGTAACGGCCCCTGGACACCGAGGCGGAGACGATCCGTATCCGCCGGCCCCGGTGGTGGGTGAAGGCGTTGGGATACGGATCGGACTGGGCGCGGACGAACCGCTCCAGGTCCTCCGCGGGCCAGGTCCAGTCGATCCGGCTGTCCTCCACCGACCGCTTGTGGAAGAAGGTCGCCCGGGAACGGTCCTGCGCGGTCCAGACGGCCGTACCTGACGCGATCCGCTCCAGCGCCTCCCGCACGATCGGTCCGATCAGTTCGACCGTCCGGTGGAACAGATCCGTCGCGGTGTCGCCCGGCCCGACCGGGACCGAGCGCTGGAGCACGATGTCGCCCATGTCCAGGTCGGCGTCCATGCGGTGGGCGGTCACCCCGACCTCCGGCTCGCCGTTGATGAGCGCCCAGATCAGCGGCGAGAAACCGGCATAGGCGGGCAGCAGCGAGTCATGCACATTGAGCGTGCCGTGCGGCGGCAGATCGAAGATCTCCGGAGGCAGCCAGGTCCGCCAGTTGTTCGCCACGATGATGTCGGGCGCCACCTCCCGCAGGGCCCGCAGGAGTTCGCCGTCACCGGGGCGGTTGCGCAGCAGCACCGGCACCCCGTGCTTCTCGGCGAGGTCGGCGACCGAGTCGTCCCAGATCTTCTCGTACGCGTGGTCACTTCTCGGATGGGTGACGACGAGGACCACTTCGTGCTCGGAGTCCAGCAGCGCCTGCAGCGTGCGATGGCCCCAGGTCTGATAGCCGAACATGACGACCCGCATGTGAATCCTCCTTGGAGACATTGCAAGGTAAGGCTAACCTTATCTAACATGTGCCTGCTTAGGGAGGCGATGACGCGGTGAACACACTGCACAGTGGTTCGGGCACCATCTACGACGTCCTGGGTATCGGCTTCGGACCGTCCAACCTGGCCCTCGCGATAGCGGTCCAGGAGCACAACGCACAAGTCTCCGGGGGCGATCGGCTCCGGGCCGGATTCCTGGAGAGGCAACCGCGTTTCGGCTGGCACCGGGGCATGCTCATCGATGACGCCACCATGCAGGTGTCCTTTCTGAAGGACCTGGTGACGATGCGCGACCCCACCAGCGACTTCAGCTTTCTGTGCTATCTGCGGGAGCGGGAGCGGCTGGTCGACTTCCTCAACCAGAAGACGCTCTTCCCGCTGCGCGTCGAGTTCCACGACTACTTGGAGTGGGCCGCCGCCCGGGTGGCCGCCGACGTGGAGTACTCCGCGGAGGTCGTCTCGGTGCGGCCGGTGACCGAGGACGGCGAGGTCCGCTGGTTCGACGTCACCAGCCGTGACCCGGGGGACCACGGGCGCCGGACCGTCCGCCGCACCCGCGGCATCTGCGTCGCCACCGGTCTTGAACCACACCTCCCCCCGGGGACCGTGCCGTCCGACCGCGTCTGGCACAACAGCGAGTTGATGCCCCGCGTCGACCGCCTGCTGAGCGGCGGCGCCGCCGTCCGGCGTGCCGTCGTCCTCGGCGCCGGGCAGAGCGCGGCGGAGGCGGTCGACTATCTGCACCGCTGCTTCCCCACCGCCGAGATATGCTCCGTCTTCGCCAAGTACGGCTACACGCCCGCCGACGACAGCCCGTTCGCCAACCGCATCTTCGACCCCGAGGCCGTCGACCTCTACTACGGTGCGCCCCGCGAGGTGAAGCGGTCGCTCCTCGACTACCACCGCGGCACCAACTACTCGGTCGTGGACACCGACCTCATCGAGTCCCTGTCCCGGACGATGTATCAGGAGAAGGTCCAGGGACGGCAGCGGCTGCGGATGCTGAACGTCTCCCGTATCCGCGAGGTCGACGCCGACGGGGACCGGCTGAACATCACGGTGGAGTTTCTGCCCACGGGCGTACGGGAGGTGCTGGAGGCGGATCTGCTGGTCCATGCGACGGGGTACCAGCCGCAGGGCATCGGCGAACGCCTCGGCGAGATCGCCAAACTCTGTCTGCGCGACGAGGAGGACGCACTGCTCGTCGGCCGGGACCACCGGGTCGCCACCGTCGCCGGCGTCACCTCCGACATCTACCTTCAGGGCGGCACCGAGCACACCCACGGTCTCACCTCGACGCTGCTGTCGAACACGGCCGTACGGGCCGGGGAGATCCGGGCCTCACTGCTCGCCAGGCGGCTGACGGCCGGTGGCGTGGGCTGAGCCGTACCGGACCGGGCGGTTGTCCCGTCCTTTCCGGGGCGCGCGTCGTACGCGCACCGGGGCCCGGC
>NZ_JBSGUP010000224.1:0-11640 GCF_053607985.1 Streptomyces sp. NPDC055078 | reverse complement strand
GCCCTGACCTGTGCTTCCGCCGCGCGCCGCCGGTCGGCGAGGTGTTCTTCCACGGCAGCGAAGCGCCGGGTGTCGAAGAGCCGGCCGAGCAGCCGCCCGCGGGCCTCCGCGTCGGCGCGCAGAAAGCGCGCGAAGTCGCCCTGCGGCAACAGCACCACCTGGCAGAACTGATCCCGGCTCATCCCGATGAGCTGGGTGATCTCCTCGCCGATCTCCTGGTGCGACCGGCTCAGCGCCCGCCAGCCGCCGCTCTCGGCGTCGTACTCACGCAGCCAGCTCTGGGCCCGCTCGGTGGTGAAGCCCTTGCCGTTCTTCTTGGGGCGGGGCTGGGCGGGCCTGCGCCGCAGCTCCAGCCGCCGTCCTGCCACGGTCAGTTCGAGCAGCACCTCGGTGAACGTGCCGGTCTCGGCGTGGTCGCTGCGCAGGGTCGCCCCGGGGCTCTGCCGGGCGCCGGGGACCGCTCCGTACAACGCGAAGCACACGGCGTCGAGCACGGAGGTCTTGCCCGCGCCGGTCGGGCCCTGGAGCAGGAAGATCCCGGCGGTGGACAGGGCGTCGAAGTCGATGTCCTGGGTGGCGCCGAAGGGGCCGAAGGCCGTGACGGTCAGCCGGTGGAGTCTCATCGGGCCACCCCGCCGGATCCGGCGCCGGTCGTTCCGGGTCCGGCGAGCGCTTCCGCGCCCATCGCCGATGCTCGGGGGCCGTTCCGGTCCAGGGCCCTCGCTACGGGCACGCCGCCCCGCCCCTTCACCGCCGATACGGGCACGGCGCCCCGCACCCTGTCCGCCGGCACGGACCCGCCGCGCCGTTCCCCGGTCGGCTCAGACACGCCGCGCCGTTCCCGCACGGTCGGCTCAGACACGCCGCCCCGCCCCCTCACGTACCGTCTCGTCCACCCGAACCCCGTCGAACGCGCCGCGCAGCACGGCCCGTTCGGGCTCGTCGGGTCCATCGCCGCCGCGCACATGCGCCACGAAGTCCTCCGCGATCTGCTGGTCGGTGCGGCCCCTGAGGCGTTCCGCGTACGAGGTGACGGTGTCGTCCTCGGCGCGCTCGGGCTCGAAGACGAGGCTCAGGGTGTGGGGGAAACGCGCGGTGAGACGGGCCATCGGCTCGGTCGGGCGGACGGGGTCGGTGAGGGTCGCCTCGATGAACGACTGCTCGTGGCCGGTCAGCGCCGGGTCGGCGAGGAGTTCGCCGAGCCTGCCCCGCAGCCGGGCGAGCGGCCTCGGCACGGGACAGTCGACGCGCTCCGCGGCGATCTCGCCGCCCGCGCCGAGGTCCACGAGCCACATCGTCTTGCGGTGGGCGGCCTCGGAGAAGGAGTACGCGAGGGGGGAGCCCGAGTAGCGGACGCGTTCGGTGATGGTCTGGCTGCCGTGCAGATGGCCGAGCGCGACATAGTCCACACCGTGGAAGACCCCGGCGGGCACCGCGGCGACCCCGCCGACGGTGATGTCCCGTTCGCTGTCGCTCTCCTGGCCCCCGGCGACGAAGGCGTGGGCGACGACGAGGGACCTGGTGCCGTCCGGCCGGGCGGCCAGATCGGCCCGCACCCGGCCCATCGCCGCGGCGACGACGGCCTCGTGCTGAGCCCTGCCGGTCCGGAACTCGTCCTTCACCAGGGCCGGTTCGAGATACGGCAGGCCGTAGAACGCCACCTCGCCATGGCCGTCGGCGAGCAGTACGGGCGTCCCGCAGCCGGCCGGGTCCGTACGGAGATGAATCCCGGCACGCCCGATCAGTGCGGCCCCCACGCCCAGACGGCGGGCCGAGTCATGGTTCCCGGAGATCATCACGGTCGGCACCCGCTCGGCCGCGAGCCGGTGCAGCGCCCGGTCGAACAGTTCCACAGCGGAGAGCGGTGGCACCGCCCGGTCGTACACGTCCCCCGCCACGACGACCGCGTCGACCTCGTGCTCACGCACCGTCGCCACCAGGTGATCGAGGAACGCGGCCTGGGCGTCCAGCATGCTCACGCGGTGGAGCGAGCGCCCCAGATGCCAGTCCGATGTATGCAGAATCCTCAAGAGCCGACTCCGACCCGCATGTTTCCCTTTCCCCACCCCTGGCACCAGCGCCCGTCCCGCACGGGGCATCGCCATCGGCACGCACCACGCTAGCGCCGATCAGTACCGGTTCCACCACAGACCTCGGATTCCGCCCACGTCCCAGTACCGGCCCCCCGTACCGGAGCGTTACCGACCCCCGTACCGGAGCGTGACCGACCCCCCATGACGGGAGGCGCGGCCCCCAGTGCCGGGACGCGTTACCGCCGGTGCCGGGACGCGTTACCGCCGGTTGTCCCCTGCGGTCCGATACCGGAGCCCGGCGGGCGGGGCGGACACCCGCATCAACCGATCGGCCGACCCCGCTGTCGTCCATCGCGCGCCGGGACATCAGCCGGTGTGCGGACGGGCGGCGCGCGCCGACAGGTCAGGATGGAGAGTACGGAGCAGCGGAGGTCCGCCCGGGTCGGGGCGCCGCCGGATGCTCTCGCGCCCGGTGTCCGCCATCGTTGGGAGAGTGCTAGTGAACGCCGTTGACCGCGAGCTGCTGGAAGCCGCCCGTCGCGGGGACGCCGACGGGGTGCGCGCCGCGCTGGGCGCCGGGGCGCGCGTCGAGGCGCGTGACGAGAAGTCGCGCTCTCCGCTGCTGCTGGCCGCGCTGGGCGACCATGTCGAGGCCGCCCGGGTGCTGGTCGCCGCGGGCGCCGACCCCGATGCCCAGGACGCGCGGCAGGACAGCGCCTGGCTGGTCACCGGCGTCACGGGCAGTGTGGCGATGATGCGGGTGCTGCTGCCCGCCGGGCCGGATGTGACCCTGCGCAACCGCTTCGGCGGGGTCTCGGTGATCCCGGCCAGTGAGCGCGGCCATGTCGCGTATGTACGGGCGGTGCTGGCCGAGACGGCCGTCGACGCCGACCACATCAACGATCTGGGCTGGACGGCGCTGCTGGAGGCGGTGATCCTCGGCGACGGCGGCCCGCGCCACCGGCAGGTCGTTGAAGTGCTGCTGGCCGCCGGAGCGACCCCGGACATCGGCGACTCCGACGGCGTCACCCCGCTCCAGCACGCCGAGCGCCGTGGCTTCGAGGACATCGCCGCCCTGCTGAGGGCGGCCTGATGCGCCGCCGTGCACTGCGCGTGGCGGTCCTGGCGCCGGTGCTGGCGGGTGTGCTCGCCGGGTGTGCCGGGGACCCCTCCCCCGAGCGGACACCCGGTGCCGCTGCCACCACCGCGGGCGCCTCCCCGTCCCCTTCCGGATCCGCCGGGGACCGGGCGCCGGGGAAGGTGACCGCGCGGGGCACGCTGCTGGTCGCCGACTTCGGGAGCGATACGGTCACCTTCCTGCACCCGGAGCGCGGGCCCTTCGCATCGGTCGAGGTCGGCACCGCTCCCTACGGCCTCGTCGTCGGTGCCGACGGCCGCGCGTGGGTCGCCACTGCCGAGGGGGTCGCGGTGGTCGACACCCGTACCCGCGAGAGCCTCGGCCGTATCCCGTACTCCACCGCCACCGGGCCCGTCACCGACGGTGAGTACCGTGGCGGCGGGATGGGGATCGCGATCGCCCCGGACGGCAAGCGGGTTTACGTGGGTGTCAATGTCCCCGGCGGGCCCGGTGTCCTGGAGGTCATCGACACCGCCGCCCGGGAGGTGACGGCCACGGTCCCGGTCGGCCGCCGGCCCTTCGACGTCGATGTCTCGCGTGATGGCGCCGAGGTGTACACCACCAACCACGACTCCTTCGATGTCACCGCCGTCCGGACGGACTCACTCGCCGCCCGCCGCTTCGAGGTCGCGCCGTACGGCACCGAGGGCGGACTCGGCTCCTGGCTCAAGCCGCACTACGCCGCCGTCCGCGCGGACGGACGGCTGCTGCTGCCCTTCGAGGGCGAGCGGCTTGCCGTACTCGACCCCCGTACCGGCCGGGTCACCGTCGAGCGGATGACCGCCGACACCCACCAGCACGGCGCCGCCCTCACTCCGGACGGCACGCTGCTCGCCGTCGGCACCGGCCCGATCGGCTCGGCCGAGAAGGACGCCTCACTCACCATCCGCTCCCGCGACGGCACGGAGCGGGTGGTTCCGCTCGATGGGCCGCATGAGGATGTCGCGGTCTCCCGGGACGGGCGCACGGCCTATGTCACCGGCGGTTTCACCCGGGACGGCCACTGGGACGGGATCACCGTCGTCGATCTCCACGACGAGTCCGTCCGCCGCCTGCCCGGCGGGTCCCGCCCGCTGGGCATCGCCGTACTGGCGGGCCCGGGGTGAGCGGGCCGACCAGAGGTCCAGGGCGAGACCGGGCGCCGGGGATCCTGGGTGAGATCGGCCAGGAGCCCGAGGCGAGACCCGCCGGGGCGGGGGTCCGGGGTGAGCGGGCCGCCCCGATCAGGCGTCGCCGTACGCCTCACCGCCCAGCTCAAGCGCGGCCGTACCGGCCGTGGCGTCCGCAAGCCAGCCACGGAAGGCGTCGACCTCCGCGTCCGGGAGGCCGATCTCGATGGTGACCCGCTCCGCGTAGCGCACCTCGCGCACAGCGCGTCCCGTCGCACGGAGGTCGTTCTCCAGCCTGCCCGCCCGCTGGTGGTCGACGGTGACGGTGGCGAGCCGGTAGCGCTGCCGGGTACGGGTGCCGATGGCGTCGAGGGCTTCGCCGACCACGCCGCCGTACGCCCGGATCAGTCCGCCGGCGCCGAGCTTGACCCCGCCGTAGTACCGGGTGACCACGGCCACCGCGTAGCGGATCTCACGCCGCATCAGCATCTGGAGCATCGGCACACCGGCGGTGCCGCCCGGCTCGCCGTCGTCGCTCGCCTTCTGTACGGAGGCGTCGGCGCCGATGACATAGGCGAAGCAGTTGTGCGTGGCCGTCGGGTGCTCCCTGCGGACGCGCGCGACGAACGCCTGCGCCTCCTCCTCGGTCGCGGCGGGCGCGAGCGCGCAGATGAAGCGCGATCTGCCGATCTCTGTCCCGTGCACACCCTCGCGGGCGACGGTCCGGTACTGCTCCTGCATCGGACCAGCCTAGGCGGCATACGGAAGGGAATGCTCCACGCGGGTCTCCGGTTGTCGCCGACATGGACGCAACTGCTGAGACCGAGACCGACATCATTCGCAGGGTTCTGACCTCGACCGGTGACACCTGGGCCGTGGTGGGCCTGTCCAACAACCCGTCGCGGGCGGCGTACGGGGTGGCAGGCGTGCTCCAGCGCTTCGGGAAACGGGTGGTGCCCGTGCACCCCAAGGCGGAATCCGTCCACGGCGAACAGGGTTACGCCTCGCTCGGGGACATCCCCTTCCCCGTCGACGTGGTCGATGTCTTCGTCAACTCCGAACTGGCGGGGCAGGTCGCGGACGAGGCGGTGGGGATCGGGGCGAAGGCGGTGTGGTTCCAGCTCGGGGTGGTGGACGAGGCGGCGTACGCGCGGACGCGCGAAGCCGGGCTGGCCATGGTGATGGACCGCTGCCCCGCCATCGAGATTCCGCTTCTGTGAGCCGGGTGGCACGGCGGGCGTACCTCTGACCGGGGTTCGCCCGCCGTGCCGTCGGCGAGACCGGGACTGAGGGGCCGTACGAACGGGGCGCCCGCAGCCGAGCGCCGGGGCTCAGCGGCGCTGTGCGATGAGGTGGGCGATGCCGTCGAGGAGACGTTGGAGGCCGAAGTCGAATTCGGTACCGCTGTAGGCGGTGGCGCCGTGGGCGAGGGCGCGCTGGAGGGCGGGGTACCGGGAGAAGTCGACGAGCCGCCCGAGGGTGTCGTCGCGCCGGGCGGCGTCGTCGGTGGGGGCGCCCGGGCGGTGGAGCTGGGCGAGCCTGCGGACGTAGGCGTCGACGGACTCGACGGCGGCAAGCTTCTCCGGTTCCGTCAGGGCGGTGGCGTCGAAGACGCGTAGGGCGGAGTCGAGCCAGCGGAGCATATTGGGGCCGGGGGCCCGTTCCGTGTCCCGGAGTTGGAGCACCCAGGGCCGGCGCTGCGCCTGGTCCCATTCATCGTGGGCCCAGGCCACCACCTGGGCCCGCCAGTCGCCGGGCCACTCGTGGGGAAGGGTGGGCCCCCCGCCGGATCGCCACGGAACTCGCCCGGCATCTCGGAGCGTTCACGGCGGTCCAGATCGGACTGCTGCTCCTCGGGCTGTCCTGGATCGAGGATCTGGTCCGGGGCGGCCTCGACACCCTGCTGAGCGGCGGCGGCCGCGACCCGGCCGTCGCCGGGCTGGTCTATGGCGCGGGCAGGATCTGGACCCTGATCCTGGTCGTGGACGTGCTCTGGTCGGCCGCCAGAATGATCGCCCTGGCCGCCCGGCCCGTGTCCGGCGGAAAGCCCGCGGCGGACAGCCCGGCGACGGAAAGCGCCGCAGGTGACCCGCCGCTCAGATCCCAGGCCACCGTGGCGGACCGCCGCCCGGGTGACCCGCCGCTCAGACCCCCAGAGCGTCGAGCACCACGGCGCCGGGCAGTGACGCGAACGCCTTGCCCGGCACGATCAGCTTCCCGCGCCTGCGCCCGCTGCCGATGAGGACCCAGGGGGTGTCGACCACGACGGAGTCCACCAGCAGCGGCCAGTCGGCGGGCAGCCCGATGGGGGTGATGCCGCCGTACTCCATCCCGGTCCCACCGGTCGCGGCCTCCATCGAAGCGAACGACGCCTTGCGCGCGCCCAGCTGACGGCGGACGGCGCCATTGACATCGACCCGGGCGCTGGACAGGACGAGACAGCCCGCGAGGGTGGACTCACCGCCGCGCTTGCCCGCGACGACCACGCAGTTGGCCGACTGGTCGAGGAGTTCCTGCCCGTAGTGCTCCACGAAGACGGCGGTGTCCGCGATCTCCGGGTCGGTGTCGACGTAGAGGAGCTGGTCGGCGGGGACATCGCCCTGCCAGGTGCGTACGGCGTCGGCGACCGGCGAGGGCAGAAGATCCAGGCAGTCGGCGGCGGGGCGGGCGTTGTCGAAGGTGCCGATGGGGGTGCGCATGCGTGTCACGCTAACAGCGCCGACCGCCCGGCGAACGGCTGCCCGACAGCCCGTCGACCACCGGCCCGGCCGCCCGACCGCCCAACCGCGAATGCCCACCGGAGACCACCCCACCGCCCGGCGAACGGGCACCCACCACGGAAGAGCCCCTGGCTACCGCACCGGCGGAATGGACACCGCCATGGTCATCGCGACCTTCTCCGAGCCGTCGTTGCGGTACGCGTGCGGCACATGCGCCTCGAAGGTGGCCGAGGACCCGGCGCTCACGGCGTACGGCTCCCCGTCCACGACGAGCGTCAGCTCGCCCTCGGTCACATGGAGCAGTTCGACGGTCCCCTCCGGATGCGCGTCGGACTCGCTGCCGTCGCCCGGCATCAGCTCCCAGCCCCACAGCTCCAGCGGTCCGCGTTTCTCGGTGCCCACCAGCAGTGTGGTGAAGCTGCCGGTGGAGGTGGACCACATCCGTACGGCTCCTTCCGGCGGGATGACGCGGACCTGGGGGCCCTGTTCATAGTCGAGCAGCGTGGTGATGCTGACGCCGAGGGCGTCGGCGAGCTTCACGGTCGTCCCGACGCTCGGGTTGGTCCGGGCCTGCTCGATTTGGATGATCATGCCCCGGCTGACGCCCGCGCGGGCGGCGAGGGCGTCGAGCGTAAGGCCCCGCTCGCCCCGCCAGCGCTTGAGATTGCGGGCGAGCGACTGGGTGAGCTGTTCGAGGTCCGACACATTCCGTCCATTGAAGTGGATGACAGAGTTGAATATATTGCACTACGGTGTGATGCACTCAATCGTTCACCGAACTGTACTGCGAGGCGTGCCATGACCGCACTGTTCGCCCTGGCCACCAGCCTGCTCTGGGGCCTGGCCGACTTCGGCGGCGGGCTGCTGACCCGGCGCACCCCGGCGCTCACGGTCATCGTCGTCTCGCAGTCGGTCGCGGTGGTCGTCCTCGGTGCGATCGTCGTCGCCACCGGCGCGTGGAGCGAGGCCGGGCCCCGGCTCTGGTACGCGCTGGCGGCGGGCGTCGTCGGACCGGTGGCGATGCTCTGCTTCTACAAGGCGCTCGCGCTCGGCCCGATGGGAGTGGTGTCCCCGCTGGGCTCGCTGGGGGTGGCCGTACCCGTCGCCCTCGGGCTGATCCTCGGCGAGCGCCCCGGGCTGCTCCAGTTCGCCGGGATCGGCGTCGCGGTGGCGGGCATCCTCCTCGCGGGCGGGCCCGAACTGCGCGGCGCCCCCGTCCAGCGGCAGGCCATGCTGCTCACCCTGGTCGCCGCCTTCGGCTTTGGCGCGGTGATGGCTCTGATCGCCGAGGCGTCGACCACCCTCACCGGGCTGTTCCTCGCGCTCTTCGTCCAGCGCGTCACCAATGTCGCGGTCGGGGGCGCGGCCCTGTACGCCTCGGTGCGGAGGGGCGGGCGGGCCCTCCCGAGCGACGGCGGGGTACGGGTCGTCCTGGCCGCGCTCCCGGCGCTCGCGTTCGTGGGTCTCGCGGACGTGGCGGCCAACGGCACCTACTCCATCGCCGCCCAGAACGGCCCGGTCACCGTCGCCGCCGTTCTCGCGAATCTCTACCCGGTGGTCACCGTGCTGGCCGCGCTCGTCCTCCTCAGGGAACGGCTGCGGGTCGTCCAGGCGACGGGCGCGAGCCTGGCGCTGGTCGGCACGATCCTCCTGGCCACCGGCTGACCGCCCACGCGCACCGGGCGACCCCAACCACCTCCCGCGCGCACCGGGCCACCCCACCCATCTCCCGCTCGCCCTGCCCGGCCGCCCGTCCCGACGCCCCCCCGCCACCGGCCGAGCGGTCCGGACGGCCCGGGGCTCAGTCGGCCGTACGCCCCTCCCACTCCGCCAGTGCCAGCAACTGCTCCGGAGTGATACCGACGGGGACCGGTACGGGAGCGGGCGTCCGCAGCGGCGGCTGCCAGCCGAGGGCCGGATCCCAGCTGCGGACGACCCGGGCCGGGGCGCCGGCCACCACGGAGTGGTCGGCCACCTCACCCCGTACGACCGCCCCGGCGGCGACCACCACATTGCGCCCGAGCCGCGCGCCGGGCAGGACCACCGCCCCGGTGCCCAGCCAGCAGCCGGGGCCGATCTCCACCGGCTCGGTGCGCGGCCACTGCTTGCCGACCGGCTGGGCGGGATCGTCGTAACTGTGGTTGGTGGAGGTGATGTAGACGTAGGGACCGCAGTAGGTGTCCGAGCCGATGGTCACCCGGGCGTCCGCGACGACATGGCTCCCCCGGCCGAGGACGACTCCGTCACCGAGGGTCAGAATCGGGTCGGTGCCCAGATCGAGGCCCGGCAGCATGCCCGCGGTCAGGGTGACCCGCTCCCCGATGACGCAGTGGTCCCCCAGCTCGATCCACGCCTCACCGAACACGGTGCCCTGCGGAAACGCCAACCGGGTGCCCTGCCCGAGCGCGCGGAAACGCAGCCGTCCCGGGTGCTCGGCCGTGACGGCGCCGGCCCGCTGCACCCAGTGCCAGCCGTGGTGGACGACCCGGGTGACAGCACCCCGCCATCGCGCGGACAGCGATGAGAACGTGTTTCTGTTCCTGGGCACCCGCTCACGGTAGCCGGGGGGACCCGAGCCGTCCGGGGTGACGGACTGTGATGTTCACCCCATGGACCGAGCGGGTCGCGACCCTCCTTCCTCAGGGGCCGGATGGCCGAAAAGCACCGTCGCGACATATGACCACCCAACCCCAGGCGCCACATCCGTCCCGGAGATCACATCGGTCGCTCCCCCGTCCCTGCGGGCAGCCCTCCACGCCGGGGCTCCGGGCGGACCAACTGCTTATCACGCCGCCCCGGACGGCACAGTGACTTCGGGACGATGTCTCCCGTTCCACCGGCTGACGGCACGGTCCGGTCGTTCCGGCGGTGACGCATGGCTAGCATGAGCGACACATGCGAGCGGAAGATCACCGTCAACTTCCGGTGCCCGCCCCTGTGTTCCGCCGACGCGCGCCGGGTCGGCCCGTCTTCCTCCCCCGGACTTGAGCAGCGAGGGACCGTATGAACGCGCCAGTCGCCCCGAAACCGCACAGAATACGAACGCCACGACCGTTGCCACTCGCCGTCCCGCTGGCCTCGATCGTGGTGGCCGGGGCGGTCGGCGGCGCGGTGATCGCGGCGGCCCCGGACGCGGCCCGCGGCTGGGTCGCCGCCACGGCCGGAGCCGCCTGGGTCTGGGTGGCCGTCACCACCGTCGTCACGGCGCTCGGCTCCCGGCGGCTGCGCGCCACCGTGGAGGCGGCCACCGGTGAACTGCGGGCGGCGCAGGCGCACTCGACCCGGACGGGTGCCGAGTCCGCCCATCTGGTGAACGTCACGCTCCCCTCGGTCGTCAAACGGCTGCGCGAGGGCG
The DNA here is from genome assembly GCF_053607985.1 of Streptomyces sp. NPDC055078. Taxonomy (NCBI): domain Bacteria; kingdom Bacillati; phylum Actinomycetota; class Actinomycetes; order Kitasatosporales; family Streptomycetaceae; genus Streptomyces; species Streptomyces sp. NPDC055078. Next base: position 1,285 of record NZ_JBSGUP010000224.1, on the reverse strand, counting down.
AGAGCGCCGATTCGGTCCTCGCGAGCACCCCGCCGCCGACCGATCCCCAGCTACGGCTCGTGCTCCGGACGTTCGCCACCGAGCTGAGCACGAGCGAGCGCCGGGCCGAGACGTCCGGGGCCGACAGCGTCATGGCCGTACGGCAGTTGGCGCAGGCCGCCGACGATCTGGACCGGCTCACCCAGCTGACACTGCCCGCCGCGTTCGAACAGCTGCGGGGCGGCGCGTCCGCCGACACCGCGCTCGCGGAGCTGGAGCCTCCGTCCGACGCACGGCTGCGGGTGCTCCTCGACTCGATCGTGCGGGAGTTCGCGTTCAGCGAGCGCCGCGCCGCCGCTGCCCAAGGCGCCGGCGCCAAGGTGCTCAGCCGGGTCCAGGCGATGGCCGTGAGCATGCTCGCCGATCTGCGCGAGATGCAGGATCGTCACAGCGAAGAGGTGTTCGGTGATCTGCTCAGGCTCGATCACCACACCTCACAGCTCGGTCTGCTGACCGACCGGCTGGCGCTGCTGATGGGCGGCCGGGCCAGCCGGGCGTGGAACAAGCCGATCGGCATGGAGAGCATCCTGCGCGGCGCGGCGGGCCGTATCGCCGCCTACCAGCGGGTCCGGCTGCACTCCTCCAGCACCGCCGCCGTCGCCGGGTACGCGGCCGAGGGCGTGATGCATCTGCTGGCCGAGCTGATGGACAACGCCGCGAACTTCTCGCCGCCGATCGACGAGGTGCATGTCTATGTCGAGGAGCGCACCGCCGGGCTCGTCGTCACCATCGAGGACAGCGGTCTGAAGATGGCCGACGCGGCCATGCGGCGTGCCGAGGAAGCGGTGTCCGGCCGGTCCACCGACCTCGCCGATCTGCGCAGCACCCGGCTCGGGCTCGTGGTGGTGGGACGGCTCGCCGCCAAGTACCACATGAGCGTCAACTTCCGGCCCTCGTCACGGGGCGGCACCGGCGTCGTGGTGCTCCTTCCGCCCCAACTGCTGCACCAGTCGCGCACTCTGGTGCCGGAGCCGGTGGAACAGCTTCCGGCCGCGCCGGCCGACAACGTTCGCACGCCGTCCGCGCCCCGGCCCGCTGCTCCCGCCGCCGCGCCGCTCCCGCCGCAGGGCGGGCCGCGCGTGGCAACACAGAACGGACTGCCCGTACGGCCGCCGGGGCGCACCATGGCCGCGGCCGACCGGGGCCGGGCGGTAAGGACGCACCAGGGGCGCGCGCCGCACACCGGACCCGAAATCGCGCCAGGGCCGAACGCTTCGTTCGCTGCCTTGTTGCCAGAGTTGGTGGA
>NZ_JBSGUP010000223.1:0-11654 GCF_053607985.1 Streptomyces sp. NPDC055078 | reverse complement strand
GGCGGGCACGGTCTCAGGGGGGTGGCGGACTCGGGGGCGATCTCGGAGCAGGTCTCGGGGGCAGGTGCGGACTCGCGGCGTCAGACTCCCGCCGAGTCCTTCTCGTACGGCGTACCCCCGGCCGTCCCCGGCGCGGGCGCGGGACCGCCTTCGCTGAGGCCGAAGCGCCCGTGAAGCTTGCGCAGGAAGGGAGGCGCGTACCAGGCCGAGCGGCCGAGCAGCCGCATCGCGGCGGGCAGGAGGATGCCGCGTACGGCGACGGCGTCGATGAGGATGGCCAGACCGCTGCCCAGGCCGAACATCTGCATAAAGCTGACCTTGGCCGTGCCGAAGGCGAAGAAGCTCACGGCCAGCAGGCAGGCAGCCGCGCTGACGATACGTCCGGTGTGCCCGAGGCCGTTGATGACGGCGGTGTCGTTGTCCTCGCCCTGGTCGTGGAGTTCCTTGATCCGGCTGGTGACGAACACCTCGTAGTCCATCGACAGACCGAAGGCGATACAGAACATCAGCACGGTCATCGACGTTTCCATCGGCTGCGGGGTGAAGCCGAAGAGGGAGGAGAGATGGCCGTCCTGGAACATCCAGGTCATGACGCCGAGGGCCGCCCCCAGACTGATCGCGTTGAGGACCAGCGCGCGCAGCGGCTGGAGAACACTGCCGGTGAAGAGGAAGAGAAGGACGAAGGTGGTGAAGGCGATCAGGGCCGCCGCGAGCGGGATACGGCTGCCGATGGACTCCTTGGAGTCGACCAGTTCGGCGTCGCGTCCGCCTACCAGGGGCGCCGTCTCGGTGGGCGGTTCGACCGACCGCACCTTCTCGACCAGTTCCTGGGCGTCGTCCGACTTCGGCTGGAGCCCGCTCACCACATTGATCCGCTGAGCGTCGGGGCGGCCGAGCGCGGCGCGCGCGGGGCCCGCCGCCGTGGACCGTCCGTCGGCATGGGTTCCGGACGAGGTCTCGACGCGTACGACTCCGTCGAGCCCGGACAGCTTGTTCGCGTACGCGTCCAGCGGTGCCTGGCTCACGGGCCCGTCGATCACGATGTGGATGGCCGAGTCGTCGTTGCCGTCGAAGTTCTTTTGCAGCGCCGTCGCGACCTGGCGGCTCTGGGCGTCCTCCGGCAGTACGCGTTCGTCCGGCGTGCCGAAGCTGATGCCCAGCAGCGGGCTCGCGGCCAGCAGCAGTATCGCCAGCACGGGCAGCGCGGTGAGCGCGGGCCGCCGCATGACGGTGGCGGCCAGCCGCCCCCACAGCGGCCCCCGCGCACTGGTGCGCGCCCCGGCCTTCGCCCACGGCATCCGTCCCTTGTTGACCCGGTGCCCCAGGACCGCGAGCAGGGCCGGCATCACGAACAGCGTGCTGAGCGCGGCGATGACGACGACACCGACACCCGCGTAGGCGAACGAGCGGAGGAAGTACTGCGGGAACACCAGCAGCGCCGCGAGCGCGACGGCCACCGTGGCGGCGGAGAACGCGACCGTACGGCCTGCCGTGCGCACGGTGTGCCGTACGGCGTCGTCCACCTCGTCCCCTGCCGCGAGCCGCTCCCGGAACCGGCTGATCATCAGCAGGGCGTAGTCGATGCCCAGTCCGAGCCCCAGGGCCGTGGTCAGGTTGATCGCGAACACGGACACATCGGTGATGCTGCCGAGGATGGCGAGTTCGGCGAACGTACCCATGATCGCGACGACGCCGATGAGCAGCGGCAGCAGCGCCGAGACGACGCTCCCGAAGACGACGAGGAGCAGAATGAGCGTCAGGGGAATGGCGATCAGCTCGGCCAGGAGAAGATCCTGGGGCACCTGCGCCGACACGTCGTTGCCGACGGCCGTGCCGCCTCCGGCCTTGACGTCGAGCCCGTTCTTGTCCGACCCGGTGTAGGCGTCGAGAATGGCCTGGACGTTCTCTTCCTGCTCGGTGTCCTCACCCTTCACATGGGCGAGCACCATGGCTTCCCGCCCGTCCTTGGAGCGGAGCGCGCTGCTGCCCGTGTCCCAGTACGAGATCACGTTCTCAAGCGTCTGATCCTTCTTGAGGTCGGCCACCAGGGCCCGGCCGCTCTTCTCCGCATTCGGGGTGTCGACGCCCCCTTCGGGGGAGCGGACCAGCAGGACCAGGTTCGTCTCCCCGCCGAATTTGTCCTCGATGACCTGCCCGGCCTTGGTGGACTGCGCATCCGGGTCGTCGAACCCGCCCCCCACCAGCTTGGTGAACGCGCTGCCACCCACGACCCCCATCAGCACCACAGCGAGGGCGCCGACCACGAGTACCAACCGTGACCGGCGAATCGCCAGTTCGGCTATGCGATCAAACACGCGCTGTCTCCTTAAGGGTTCCTGCGGGAAAAGACGTCAAGCAGTCGGCGTGCAGCCGTCGGGCTGACCTGCTGACCTGATGGGCCGGAAGCGGGCGCACGCGCGCCGATACCGACGAGGCGACACGGCGGGTCCAGACCCGGAACGTGGTGTCGCGCTCCCGCCGCCGCTGACGACGTTAGCGAGGTGGAGGAAGTTTTAGCAGTGCCAGCTTTTCCTGACAGTGTTCATTTTTTCGAACACTGTCAGGCTTCCGCTAGGCGTCTGTCGGCCATCCGTCACGCCCATTGCCTCGGCGGGGCGGGAGCGGGTGGGGGCGGGCACTCGATGGGGTGAAGCCGGGGCCGATCGCCGCTGTCCCCGCCTGATGCAGGAGTAATAGATACGCCTATGGGACTCGGGGACCGACATCAGAAGAAGGACATCGAGGCAGCGCTCAGAAGGGCCGAGGCGGCCGGACTCAAGGTGACGCACGACAAGAACAGACATCGATGGGGGTACGTGATCTGCTGCCCGTGCAGACGCACGTTCACCGTGAGCTGCACCCCCCAGAACGCAGGAGGAGAGGCGAAGCGAATCGATGGCTTCATCACCAAGCATCGCGGCTGTGCGTGAGTGGTACTTCAAGCTGTGCCTTCAGGAGCCGCTCACCCCTGAACAGTCCGACACCCTGGACGGACTCGACCGCTTCAACGACGGCCGCATCGGTCTCGAAGAAGGTCCCGGCCACGCCGAGTTCTCCTGCATCTTCGAAGCGGAGACTCTCACCGAGGCCATCGCGGAAGCCCTCTCCTTCTTCGAGGACTTCCCCGGCGTACTCATCCGCAGCGTTGAGCTGGACGAGATCGCCCTGAGCAACAACGGCATGGCGACGGCGGCCGTCGTACCGGCACCCTCGTATTGATCGTTTCACTACCCCCAACGCCTGCTGCTCGTACCGGTTGAACCGGTACGAGCAGCAGGCAGACGGCAAGGTCACATCACGCCACGGCGGTTCCCTCAAGCTCGACCAGCAGACTGGGGACCGCCAGTTGGGTCACCCCGAGCAACGTGCTGGGCGGCGCCACCCCGGCAGCGGCCAACCGCGCCGCCAGCACCCCGTAGTGCGAGAGAAGCAGATCGGCGTCGGTCGTGTAGATATTGAGCCGGACGAGGTTGGCGAGAGTCATCCCGGCCTCACCGAGAACGGCCTCCAGATTGTCGGTGCTCAACGCCAACTGCGCCGCCATGTCACCGTCGTGCTGGGCCTCGCCATCGGCGCTCGTCGCGGTCTGCCCCGAGATGTACAGGGTCCGGGTGTGTCCTGAGACGACCTCACCCTGGTTGAATCCCAGCTCCACCGACCACGTCACCGGGTTGACCGCCGTTCGTTCGATTGCCACGTCAGCTCCATTCGATTCGATTCGATTCGATTCATGGGGATTACGTACGTCCATCGATTCGGTAGCCGCCGGCTTCGATGTCGTGTCAGCGAGCCTCGCAGCAATACACGACATCCTTAGTCATGTATTTTGTTAAAGTCCTCGCATGCGCGCCGACCGGTTGGTCTCACTGGTGCTGCTGTTGCGTCAGCGCGGTCGACTGACGGCGGATACGCTCGCCCGCGAGCTGGAGGTATCCACCCGTACGGTGCTGCGCGATATCGAGGCGCTGTCAGCGGCCGGTGTCCCGGTCTACGCCGAACGCGGCCGACACGGCGGTTTCGCCCTGTCGCCCGGCTTCCGGACCGAGCTGACCGGACTGAACCACGACGAGGCCCTGGCCCTGCTGACCGCCGGATCGGGGCGCGGCGAGCTGGTATTCGGCCTCGGCTCGGCGCTCGCTTCGGCCATGCGGAAAGTGGTCGACGCACTGCCCGAAGGCCACCGGGCCACCGCGAGCGACGCGGCCCAGCGATTCCTCGTCGACCCGGAGACCGACCTGCTCTCACGTCGGCTGGTCACTGAGGACGTACCCGACACCACCATGATCGAGGTCCGCCGCGCGGTGCTCGCCGGACACAAACTGCGTATCCACTACGCGGCCACAGGCCAGCCACCACAGTGGCGCACGGTGGACCCGATCGGCCTGGTCACCGTACGCGACCGGAGTTACCTGCTGGCCACGAGATCCGGCGCGGACCGCACCTACCGGCTGTCGCGGGTGCTGGCCGCCGAGGAACTCCCCGAAACGGCACAGCGGCCGGAACGCGTCGATCTCGACCGGATCTGGCGGGAACGCTCCGCGCGGTTCTTCGCAGGCGGCGACCACATCACCGCGCTGATACGGATGAACCCCGCGCGGCGGGAGGAACTGCTGGCCACCGCGCTCGCCGTCCGCGCGGAGGAACCCGACGCGGACGGCTGGCTGCGGCTTGAGGTGACCTTCCAGGATTCACGACACGCCGAATGGGCACTGTGGCAGCTCAGCACGGACGCGGAAGCCCTGTCCCCGCAGTCGTTGCGCACCTCCCTGCGCGACCGCGCCACCGCGATCGCCACCCGCTACGGAGACGCGTCCTGAGCTGTGGGAACGTGCCGCTCCGGACGACGAGGGCGGCGACTTCCACGCAACTGTCGCCGGTGCCGCTGTGACGGAATGTGCGCCACGCGCCCTGGTGATCTCGATCACCCTTGGCCTGAACCGCAGTCGAGGTCGTACGGTCGGTGTGACGGCAACGGAGCCGGGTGACCTCCGGCGTTCGGGACCGACGGGCCCGAACGCCGCGCGAGGCGAACTCGGCCGAGACGGAAGGCGGCGTGATGGAGTACTCGCACGAGGACCCGGAGCTGGTGGGCCAGCCGATCGGGTACTGGACGTGGGCGGCGAACAAGACGCTGTTGGCGTACGCCAGGGGCCGGCTCGCGGCGATCGGGATCACCCAGCCCCAGTGGTGGGTACTGCACCAGGCCCTGCACAGCGAGAACGGTGTCACCCGGGACGAAGCGTTCAGCGCCAACCAGGCCAACCTGGACGTCGGCGCCGGGCTCGCCCCCGACATCGACCTCCTGGTGGAGCGGGCACTGCTCGTCGCGGACGGGGACGGACGGCTCCGGATCACCGACGAGGGCAAAGCGCTGCACCAGCGTGCCGCCGAGACCCAGCGCGCCAACCGGAGCAAGGTGCACGCGGGTATCCCGGACGAGGAGTACCTGATCACCCTTAAGGTTCTCCAGCGCATGATCAGCAACGCGGGCGGCGACGTGTCCGCCGGCTGACACCCGGCGGCGCCACTTGGCCGCGCCCAGCGTGCTGGTGGCGCAACGCGGACGCGGAGTGCTCCTCCCCCGTGGTACGGGGGCGAGCACTCCGCATCGCGTTGTACGGGTCCCCGCGTCAGCCAGTCGCCACCGCGAAGGTCACGAACGACGACCAGGCGGCGGAGGGGACGACGAGGGCGGGGCCCTGCTTGTCCTTGGAGTCGCGGATGCCGACGAGGTGGGGGAGGGTGGCGACTTCGACGCAGTTGTTGCCTGTGCCGCCGCTGTGCGAGGACTTGACCCAGGGGTCGGTCAGTTCTGCTACCTCAATGCAGCTATCGCCCGTGCCGCCGCTGTAGGTGGATTTGAACCAGGCGCTGTCCGGGGGTAGCTCCGCGACCTCGACGCAACTGTTGCCAGTGTCGCCGCTGTAGGAAGACTTGAACCAGGCACCTTCCGGTGCGAGCCGTATCGCCGGGACGTGAATGTTAATGGCTCCTACCTATTTGGCTAGTTCCGACAGGAAATCGATGGACTCCTCGACCCCGAGGGCCACTCCCACCATCGCATCGAACCGCCGCGTGAACCGACTGACCTCTCTGGGCTTGTCGGACGTGGCAACTGCACCCCAGGCATTATCTGCCTGAACGCGAGGTGGCAACTCCCCAAGATTCAAGATGGCGAAGTCATGGCTCGAACGATATCCCCGCCGGAAAGGGAGGACCTGTATCGAGACGTGATCCCGTTGCGCCAGCCTGATGATCTCCTCGTACTGCTCGCGCATTACCTCGTCGTCAGCAATGGGGATACGCAAGGCTGCCTCCCCGAGGATGATCCGAAGGCGTACCGGTTCCTCTCGCGTCAGCACCCGATGCTTACGCTCCATACGAAGCTCGACATGGCGATTGACAAACTCGGCAGTCGTATCCTCGACCGGGCGACCCATTTCATAGAGCGCCCTCGCATACGCCTTGGTCTGTAGCAACCCGTGCACCACCGTCGGGTGGTACGCAGCGATGGCGACCGCCTCCGCCTCCAACCCCACATAGTGCGGCATCCCCGGCGGCAGAAAACTGCGGTACTGCGTCAGCCACTCCTCGTTCGGCGCCTCCCGGTTCAGCTCGATGAGCTGCTTCACCAGTTCCTCATCGGTCACGCTGTACCGCTTGAGCAGCGCCCGCAGGTTCCCCACGTTGCGGCGGAAGTTCAGTTCCCCGAGTTCGATCCGGGCAAGGGTCGGCTCCGAGAGGTCCTTCAGACCCCGAACCGCTTCCTTCCGGGTCATGCCCTTCAGTCTGTTCTCCTCGATCGGCGGGCAGTTCTCCCGCAACTGCCGTAGCTGGATGCCTAACTCCAGCCGACGCCCGGTGGCTCCGCGCTTCGCTCCCACCTGTGCACCCTCCCAGTTCCTCTGTGCGTGTCAAGTACCGCTCTGTGTATGGGCTTTGGGCTCCTGCGCAGGTGCCGAAATCCCTTGCGCACCCCCGCGCATAGTCCACTTCTGGCACTTGCTGAACTTTCAGGGGTGTACCGCTTGCAAGCGGTTTGCTCCACCCGCCACGGTAGTTGAGAACAAGCGCGCAGGGACAGAGTTCCCTGACCAGAGGGCTTGCGGGCCCTCGCGCGCGCCCCCCACTCACTCCCCCGGAGGCACCCTCATGCCCATCACAGCCACCCGCGCGGACGCGCCCACCGTCCAGCACCCCGGCGCCGTCCATCTCCATCCCCCGGGGACGGTGACCGCGTTCGATGTGAGCCTGGCCCGGACCGCGAAAGCCGGTGGGCCGATGAGTGAGCACGACAGGGCGTGGCCCGGGTTGATGCGGCGGGCCGGGCGGGTGCATCTCGGGCTGTGGAGGCTGGAGGGGCTGGCGGAGACGGTGGAGTTGCTGATCACCGAGCTGGTGACCAACGGGTTCCAGCACGGGAGTGGCGGCGCGGTGGGGGTGCGGCTGGCGCGGACCGAGGCGTATGTGTGGATCGAGGTGGCGAGCGGGGGCGGGGCTCAGCGGCCGTGCGCCCGGGAGGCGGGGCCCGAGGACGAGAGCGGGCGCGGGCTGCGGCTGGTGGAGGTGCTCGCGGACGCCTGGGGGGTTACGGCGGACGGTGCCCGTACGTGGTGCCTGCTCGCCGTGGCGGGGGGCGAGTGATGCCGGAGCGGGAGCAGCGGATCGTCTGCGCGGCGGGGGCGGTGTTGCCGCTGCGGCTGCTGGTGCTCGCGCTGGAGATCACGGCCGGTGAGCCGGGGCACCCGCTGGAGGTGACCACCCGGCTGCGCTGCGGGCTCGAAGCCCACGGCACCGGTACTCACTTCGACCTCGTACGCGAACTGGACGACGGCGGCGAGGGCGAGGTCTGGGCCCGCTGGGAGGGCGACCGGGAGCCGGAGTACGTCGCCAATCTGGCCGACTGCCCCGCCGACAACGGCCGGCCCGGCGGCGACAACGAAGCCTGCACCCTTTTCGAGGATCACCCCGGCGGGCACAGCTTCGAGTTCGCCGACCCCGAGTACGAACCGGTGACGGCCGGGCTCCCCGGTGGGCCGGACCGGAGGGACGGGCACGGCAAGGCCCTGGCCCGGGGGCGGGCGGTGGTGCCCGGGCCCCCGGCGGAAGCCGGGGAATGTCGTCCGCCCGTCGGGCACGACACGACCCAGTAGGGCCTAGGGGTGCTCCGAAGGCCCTAGGGGTGCTCCGGCGTGACGTAATACGCGGCGAAGGCGGAGAGGATCTCCTCCTCGCTGATCCGGCCGTCGCCGTCCGCGTCCAGGGCGCGGACCGCCTCCGACGCGACGGAGGGCTCGACGCCCAGCACCTTCAGCACCCGCTCGGCGGCGGAGGTCGTGACCCCGCCGCCGTCCTCGTCCGCGATGGCGACCACCGCGTGCAGGAAGGGCCGGGCGATCTCGGCGAAGCGCTCCGGGTTGTCGCGCAGCCGCTTCACCGCGCCCGTGATGAATTCCTGGCGGGTGACACGCTGGTCGCCGTCGACGTCCGCGATTCCGGCCATGCCCTGCCAGAACGCTTCCGCGCCGCTGTAGAGGGACTGGCCCTTCTCACAGCGTGCGGTGGTCGAGAACTCGGCGAGCAGTGCGGCGGCTGCCCCGCTGAAGTCCTGACGATCGATATAGCCGTTGCCGTCCTGATCAAAGGCGGCGAAGCGAGACGCGATCTTGCGCTCGTACTCTGCGCTGTCCATGCGGGGAGAGTACGGCCCCGCGCGGCTGACGCGTGCAAGTACCCGCCAATTGGCTGGATCGGACCTGGCGCGGTCGGCCGGGAGGGGTGTCGGCGACGAGCCCGCGCGCCCCCCGAGGGCCACCGGAAACGGGCCGCAGGGCTCAAGCCGGGAGCGGCCCACGGCTCAGGCCGAGAGCGGTTCCGCGCCCGCGCCCGGGGGCGAGTCCGTGGCCGAGCCGATGTCCTCGTAGACCTCGAAGAGACGGCGGACCCCGAGCGCGCCGAGCACCCGGTTCACATGGGCGTCCTCGGCGGGGCGCTGGGTGGGCAGGATGAGGCGGAGCCGGCCGCCGCAGGAGTGGAGGAGACGGCGGGCGGCGATGAGGACGCCGACGCCGCTGGAGTCGCAGAACAGCACCCGGGACAGGTCGAGCACGACGTCCCGGTGGCCCTCCGCCACGGCGGCGTGGACATGCTGGCGGACCACCGGCGAGGACACGAGATCCAGCTCTCCGCGAATGTGCACGACGGTCCATCCGCCCTGCCGGGTCTCGTTCACTTCCAGCGTCACTGCCGAACCTCCTCCTACGCCCTCGTACCGGGTGCCAGTACGCCCTCGTACCGGGAACGGATTCTGCCCTTCCGACGCGCATTCCCAGCCGTCCAGGCATAAAACCCCCAGTCGGTGGCAGGGTCCCTCGGGGTGCTTCGGATTCCCACGGACTCCTCCAGCCCCCTTTACCACTTCGACCTTCCCCGGGGGGCGCACTTGAAGCAAAGGGGAGTGCGTTCCTCGCCGCTCGCATTACATTCGAAAGGGGCGGCAACACGGACAGGTACCAGAGAACTACGCACGGGCAAGGCTTGGGGGCCGTATGGCAAAGGACACACAGCCGCGCTGGGACCGCAAGATGCAGCAGCGGCTGGCGCGGGGTGAGGCCGCGGCGCTCGGTGAGCTGTACGACAGGTTCGCCTCGCTCGTGCACATGCTGGCCCACCGGGTGCTCGACGACGAGGACGCGTCGGACCAGGTGACACGTGAAGTCTTCGGCTACATCTGGGAGAACCCGGACGCCTACGACCCCAAGCAGGGCTCCCTGCGCTCCTGGGTGGCGAAGCTCACCAACAGCCAGGCCGTGCACCGGCTGCGGCAGACGGAGGCGGCGGCGCTCGCCGAGGGCGGCGGAGGGTCGGCGGAGGAGCTGGAGCAGAAGGTGCGGCAGGCGGCGGTCGCGGCCCGTGCGGACTACATCGTCACCTCCATGCCCGCGCCCCTGCGGGCCGCGCTGGAGCTGGCGTACTTCGAGCGCAGGGACTACCGGCAGACCGCGGCGGACCTCGGGGTGACGGAGGACGAGGCCCGGCGCAGGCTGCGGCTGGGGCTGCAACTGCTCTCCACCGCCCATACGCGCCCGCTGGAGGGCTCAGCGCCGCCCGGCCTCGGACGTTCGCTGTGAACGGGCCCGCGGACGGTGAGAACGGCCGGGGCGGCGGTGGGGGCCCGAATGGCGGTGGCCGCCGGGGCGGCGGAGACGGCCGGGACGGTCGGGACGGCAGTGGCGGCGGGAACGGCTGGAACGGCGGACACGGCGGACACGGCGGACACGGCGGACGCAGCGGGAACGGCGCGAGGGACGACGGGCGCGAGGACGTCCAGGGCATTCCGCGCATACCTGGCCCCCGCGCGGCGGCGGACGATCTCGAACCGCCCCCGCCCCCGCCCGGAGGCACCGCCGAGACGACGCCGCCGCCCGGGAGGCCCGCCGAGCCCACCACTACCCCGCCCGAGGCCGCCATGTCCCCACCGACCGGCAGCGCAGACGAGACGCCGTCCCACAGCATGCTGAAATCCCTGCTCGGCGCCTGGGCGCTGGCCGCCTGCTCCGCCGATGAGACGGCGGCCGTCGAGGCCCACCTCGGCGAATGCGCCCCCTGCGCCGACGAGGCGCTGCGGCTGCGCGACGCCGTGGAACTGCTGCACACCGACCGCGATCTCGACCTCGACCCGCTGCTCCGGTTCCGGGTCCTGGAGAACTGCCTCGGCCGCCGGCCCGCCCGTATCCCGGTGCCGGACTGGGCGTCCCCGTACGACGCGGAGACCGCCCGGCTCGACGCGCTGCTGCGCGACATAGGCGAGTCGGAGTGGCAGGCTCCGGTCCGGCTCAAATGGTTCGACGGCGAGGGCGCGACGAGCCGGCGGACGACGGTGGCCGGGGTCATAGGTCATCTGATGACGGTGGACGGACTGGTGGCGAGTGCGCTCGGCCTGGACGATCCGCTGGGGCGCAGCGCGCCGAAGGCGCCGACGGAGCGTACGGAGAAGTTCTGGCGTACGGAACTCGTCCCCGCGACGAGCGAGACCCACGGCCCCTGGCGCGAGCAGAGCCACACCCTGATCCGTACGGTGTCGTTCGCGGGCCGCGGGGTGGCCGAACTGTCGGTGTCGTACGGCGATTTCGCGCTGCCGCTGCGGGACTCATTACTGGACCGGGCCTTCGAGTGCTGGATGCACGCGGACGACATCGCGGGCGCGGTCGACTACCCCTACGCCCCGCCCCGGGGCAAGCATCTGCACCGCATGATCGACCTCGCGGCCAGGCTGCTGCCCGCCGCGCTCGCCGACCGCCGCCGCGCGGGTCTCGCCGGGCTGGCCAAACACCTGGTCGCGGCGGGCGCACCCGGCCGCTCACTCCATCTGGAGGTCGAGGGCGCGGGCGGCGGCAACTGGTACATCGCGCTCGACTCCCCCGCCGCGCTGGGGTCGTCCGAGCACGCGGTGGCCCAGGTGGCGCTCGACGGAGTGGAGTTCTGCCGACTGGTGGCGGGCCAGGTGTCACCGGAGGAGGCCGCGGCCGGGCAGGACGGCGACCGGGAGGCGATCAAGGAGGTGCTGTTCGCGGCGGCGTCGCTGAGCAGGCTGTAACGGGAATCGGCTGGAGCTGAACCGGTTGCCGCGATGACCGGGCCCGGGGCCTGCGAGC
>NZ_JBSGUP010000222.1:0-11665 GCF_053607985.1 Streptomyces sp. NPDC055078 | reverse complement strand
CGTCACGCAGGGCGCTGATCACCTTGTCCTGCACATCCGCGGCCAGCGTGGGGTACATGGGCAGCGAGAAGATCTCGTGCGCTGTCTTCTCCGTCACCGGCAGGGACCCGTTGGCATAGCCGAGGTGGGCGAACCCAGTCATGGTGTGGACCGGCCACGGATAGCTGATGTTCAGTGAGATGTCGTAGCCCTTCAGCGCCTCGATGACGGCGTCGCGCCGAGGATGGCGCACCACATAGACGTAGTAGACATGGTCATTGCCCGGCACGGTCGTGGGCAGCACCAAGTCGGTGCCGGCGAGGCCCTCGGCGTAGCGGCGTGCCACGGCCCGCCGGTCCGCGATGTACTCGTCGAGTCTGCGCAGCTTGCGGCGCAGGATCTCCGCGTGCAGTTCGTCGAGGCGGCTGTTGTGCCCCGGTGTCTGGACGACGTAGTAGCGCTCCTCCATGCCGTAGTACCGCAGCCGCCGCAGGTTCGCGTCCACCTTCGGGTCAGCGGTGATGACGGCGCCGCCGTCGCCGTACGCGCCGAGCACCTTGGTGGGGTAGAAGGAGAAGCCCGCGGCGGCGCCCCAGCTCCCGGCGATCCGGCCGTGCCTGCGGGCGCCGTGGGCCTGTGCGCAGTCCTCGAAGATCAGCAGACCGTGGGCGTCCGCCAGGGCCGTGAGGGCCGCCATGTCGACGCACTGGCCGTAGAGGTGCACCGGGAGGAGGCACCGGGTGCGCGGGGTGATGGCGGCGGCCACCTGGCCGATGTCCATCAGATAGGTGTCGGGGTCGATGTCGACGAAGACGGGGGTCGCCCCGACGGAGTCGATGGCCACCACCGTCGGCGCGGCGGTGTTCGACACGGTGATCACCTCGTCACCGGGCCCCACCCCGATCGCCTGCAGCCCCAGCTTGATCGCGTTGGTGCCGTTGTCGACCCCGACCGCGTGCCCGACTCCGTGATAGGCGGCGAACTCCTCCTCGAAACCGCGTCCGCTGTCGCCGAGGACGAGCCGGCCGGAGCGCAGCACGGTCTCGATCGCGTCGTGGATGTCGTCCCGCTCGTTCTCGTACTCGCGCAGGTAGTCCCATACGTATGTGGTCATGGGTGTGCCACTGTCTCCGCTCGTGTCGGGCGTGCGCCTCGGGTCGTCACTGCCGTACGCCGACGAACAGACCGCGGCCGGTCGGGTCGCCGGGGAGGTATTCGACGGTGCACCCCGCGTCGGTGAACGCCGCGAGGTACTCGTCCTTGGTGAAGAGGGTCAGCACATCGATCTCGGTGAACTCCCTGATGCCGTCGCGGTCGCCGACCAGGAACCGCACCTCCATCCTGGTCGCGCGCCCCTGCAGTGTGGAGTGCGAGATCCGGGCCACGGTGCGGCCGTTCTCCCGGCCGAGGTCGCCCGCGACATAGCCCTCGACATGGTCCTCGGGAAACCACCACGGCTCGATGACGAGCACGCCACCGGGGCGCAGATGCCGGGCCATCGACCGTACCGCGTCCCGCATGTCCGAGACCGTGCCCAGATAGCCGATGGCGCAGAACATGCACACCACCGCGTCGAAGGTACGGCCGAGGTCGAAGCCGCGCATATCGCCGGGGTGTACGGTCACCTTCGGCAACCGCTGATGGGCCAACTCCCGCATGGGTTCGGCGAGTTCCAAACCCTCGGTGTGCTCGAACAGCGTGCCGAAGGTCTCCAGGTGTGCCCCGGTGCCGCACGCGACATCGAGCAGGGACCCCGCCGCCGGATGCCGGGACCGCACCGTATCCGTGACATAGGCGGCCTCGGCGGGCCAGTCCTTGCCGCGGCTGCGGTAGAAGATCTCGTAGACCTCGGCCAGCTCCCGTCCATACATCTGCAGTCTCCTGTCGGTCGAAGGGCACCAGGTCGTGTCGTCAAAGTCCCGTCTGCCCGACGCGCCCTGGGGCGCTGCTGACACGAACGCCCCAGGTCAGTCGTCGACCATGGCGACCGCCCTGGTCCAGCCCGCGCCCGCACCCGCGATCTTCACCGGGAAACACACGACGGTGAAGGCGGACGACGCGGGAAGCGCGTCGAGGTTGGCCAGCCGCTCGATCTGGCAGTACTCGCGCTCACGGCCGGTGAAGTGGGCGGGCCACAGTACCGAACGGTCACCCGTTTCCCGGTACCGCCGGATGATGTGGGTGAACGGCGCGTCCAGGCTGAACGCGTCGGTGCCGATCACCCGCACCCCCAGATCCAGCAGCAGGTGCACGGCCGGCCCGTCCAGTCCGGCGAACTCGGTGAAGTACGCGGGGGTGCCCGCCCGCGCCGAGGCGCCCGTGCGCAGCAGGACGATGTCCAGCGGTGCCGGGGTGCGGCCGATCCGCTTGAACTCCTCCTCCAGCCGCGCCGCGCCGACAGCGCCGGTCGGCGCGTCGGTGAGGTCCAGCACGACCCCCGGATTGCAGAACCACTCCAGCGGCATCCGGTCGATGTGCTTCGGCACACCGTCACCGTAACCGGCCCGGGAGCCGTAGTGCGACGGTGCGTCGACATGGGTGCCGGTGTGCGAGGTCAGGGTGATCCGGTCGAGCGACAGGAACTCCCCGTCGGGCAGCTCGTCGGGATCGAAGTCGATCCCGAAGTGCTCGCGCATCTCCGCACTCATGTGCTCCGCACCCTGGCGGGGCGTCAGCACCTCATGGACCACCGGGTCAGGCTCATAGGCCCTGGCATCCACCGCCGAGGACAGGTCGATCAACCGCACACGGACCTCCCACGTACCGCCGTACCGCTCACGCCGTCGTCCCAGATCGTGCTCGCAGGCAACGGAGAAGCGCTCAAACCTCACTCGGCTCCCGTCGGCCGGGTTCGAGCCGATGTCGAAGGGCGTCGGCGATCGTCGCAGGTGCCCGGCGTTCGGATCGGATCCGGACGCGGCCAGCGTGAGGAGGACGTGGTGGTAATGCGAACGGGAACCCCGTCGTCGGTCGATGTGTCCCTCTATGCCGAAGTACAACAGTTCTACGCCCACCATATGCATCTGCTGGACGCCGGCGACGGCGCGGGGTGGGCGGGGACCTTCACCGAGGACGGCTCGTTCGCGCCGCCCTCGAAGCCGGAACCCGTCGTCGGCCGGGCAGCCCTCACCGAGGGCGTCAACCGGGCAGCCGCCGGGCTGGCGGAAGCGGGCGAGACGCACCGGCATCTGCTCAGCATGGTCCGGGTGCTGCCGCACGAGGACGGTGCCCTGAGCGTCCGCAGCTACGCGCAGATCATCGCCACGCCCAAGGGCGGCAGCCCCAGGCTCCATCTGATGTGTGTGTGCGACGACGTGCTGGTGCGGGTGGACGGCGAGCTGAAGGTGCGCGAGCGCCGGGTCACCCGTGACGACCGGCCCGCGTGACCCCGCCGCCGGGGGAGGGGCTCCCCGGACAGCAGGGGAAGGGGACGGTGTGACGACCGGCCCGCGGGAAACCGGCCGCCCCGGCACGGTCGCCGTGCTGGGCGCGACCGGCTGCGTCGGACGGCAGGTGTGCGCCGCGTTCTCGCGCGCGGGCCACCAGGTGCTCGCCGTCGCCCGGCGGCCCGCGCCGCACACGGCCGCCCATCCCTTCGTGCCGTTCGACGTGGCCGCGGCGGAACCGGCGGAGATCGCCGGTCTCCTCGCCTCGAAGGGGGTTGGGGTGGTGGTCAACGCCACCGGCGGCTGGGTGGTGACCGAGGAGGCGATGCACCATGCCCATGTGCGGCTGGTGGACCGGCTGGTGGCCGGGGTCGCCGAGGTGCCCTGGCGCCCTCGCCTCGTCCATGTCGGCACCATCCACGAGTACGGATTCGTGCCGTCCGGCACCAGCATCGACGAGTCGGTGCCGCCCCGGCCGAGTACTCCGTACGCCCGTACCAAACTGGCCGGATCGCAGGCCGTGCTGGCGGCGGCCCGCGTCGGTGACATCGACGGAGTCGTGCTGCGCGCGGTCAATGTGTGCGGACCGCACCCGTCGGAGGCGAGCTTCCTGGGCGACGTCCTGCGCCGGCTGCGCGCACTGTCCCCGGGGGAGCGACTCGAACTGATGATCGCCGACGCCGCCCGCGACTACATCGATGTGCGCGATGTGGCATCGGCGGTGGTCAGGGCCGCCGGCGCGGCGGCATCCGGCGCGGTGTTCAACATCGGGCGCGGCGAGGCCCCGACGATGCGCGAGCTGGTGTCGACACTGGTCGAGGTGGCCGGATTCCCGCCGGACACCGTCAAGGAGACCGGCGGGCCCGTACAGAGCAAGGGCGGCGGCTGGACCAGGGCCGATATCCGGAACGCGACCCGGCTGCTGGGATGGCGCCCGGAGTTCGGTCTGCGCGAGTCCTTGCGCGCCATGTGGGAACCGGCGGGCTGACCCTTGTCCTCGGCCCTCGCCTTCTGCCTCGCCGTGCGCGCGGCACCGTCCTTTCGGCAAGCCTTCTCGCCGACAAGCAGAGAGGAACGTGCGATGAGTGAACTCACCCTGCCGGCCCTGGTCGAGATCTTCCGCCAGTGCGCGGGCGAAGCGGAGGGGGTGGATCTGGACGGCGAAGGCGTCGGTGACATCGAGCTGGACGCCCTCGGATACGACTCGCTCGCCCTGCTGGAAGCGGTCAGCCAGGTGGAGCGGAAGTTCTCGATCGGCATGCCGGAGTCGGCGGAGACCCGTATCCGGACGTTCAACCAGTTCGTCGACCAGGTCAACGAGCAGCTGGCGCGGCGGCGCTGAACCGGGCGGGTGAGGCTGTGGGCCCGATACCGACGGGGCACCGGGCGCGGCGGCGCCCGGGCCGGGTCGCCGGGGCGCTGGTTCGCTGGTTCGCCGGGAACAGCGAGCCGGCGCGGCGCTCGTCCCGTCGGGTCAGGCCGTGGACCGGACGCCGATGAACAGACCGCGACCGGCGGGCTCGACCGGGATGTAGTCGACGCGGAAGCCGGCGGCGGTGAACGCCGCTTCGTACTCCTTCCGCGAGAACAGCCCGATCAGATGGGACTCATGGAAGTGCCGCACCCCTGACGCGCCGTCGGCGACGAGATAGTGCACACTCATCCGCGACGCCGCGCCCTCCCGCACGGAGTGGGAGACCCTGGCCATGGTCCGTTCCCCGACCGTCACCGTACTGCCGGCGACATGGCCGTGCGCATACGTCTCCGGGAACCACCAGGGATCGACGGCCAGCACACCGCCGGGGGTCAGATGCCGTGCGAACCGTCGCAGGGCGTCGACCAGCGCGGACTCGGTCAGCAGATAGCCGATCGAGCCGAACATACAGGTGATGACATCGAAGGTGCGGCCCAGCTCGAACGTCCGCATATCGCCGATGTGCACGGGGGCGTGCGGCAGTGCCTCGCGCGCGACCTCGGCCATCGGCTCGGAGAGTTCCAGCCCGGCCACCTCGCCGAACAGCTCGTCGAAGCACCGCAGATGCCCTCCGGTGCCACAGGCCACATCGAGGAGAGTCGCGGCATCGGGCTTGTGCTCCCGTACATGCCGGGCCACCTCGGCCGCTTCCCGGAGGTAGTCCTTGCCGCGCCCGCGGTGGATCAGCTCGTAGATCTCGGAGAGTTCGGCTCCGTACACGGCGACCTCATTCGTCTCGCGCCGACAGGGGTGCGGGGTTGTCCACCGCAGCGGTGTGCGTTGCCACCGGAGCCCCGATGATCGGGCGGGAGACTAGAGGAACGCCGGAGACCGGCTGGACGCGCCGGGTCCCCGCCCCCGCCGGGACGGCCGGGCGGGCAGTCGAGCGGGCCTCGAATCGGCCCTGCCACGGTCGGGGGGACCACGTTTCGCGGCACAGGTTGGAGTCCCAGCGTGAGCACAGGCCAGAGTGTCGAAGGGAAACACCGGGGCACGGCGCACAACGGCGTGGGGAGCGGCGGCGGGGGCGCGGACCGGCAGTCCGCCGAGGTCGCCGGACCGGCGGCCGAGCCGTCCGCGGAGGTCGCGGAACCGGCGGCCGAGCCGTCCGCCGAGGTCGCCGGACTGCTGGCCGAACTGCGCCGCTATCTGGAGCGGGCACCCCAACTGAGCCTCCCGCCGCGCGCGTTCGCCTCGCCGGAGATGTACGAGCTGGAGCGCACCCGGATCTTCGGGCGCTCCTGGGTGCTGATCGCCCACCGAGACGAACTCGCCGAGCCGAACAGCTATGTCTCGGTACGTGTCGCGGGCGAGCAGGTGGTGGTCACCCGCGACAAGGACGGTGCCCTGCACGGCATGTCACCCATCTGCCGGCACCGTATGATGCCGCTCCTCGAACCAGGCAGCGGCCGTGCCGAGTCCTTCACCTGCCCGTACCACCTCTGGCGGTACCGTCTCGACGGCAGTCTCATCGGCGCCACCCATATGCGCGGGAACCCGGAGTTCGACCCGAAGAAGTGCCGGCTGCCCGCCTTCGCGGTGGAGGAGTGGCTCGGCTTCGTCTATGTGAACCTCGACCCGGCCGCCGCACCGCTCGCGCCCGAGCTGAGCCGGGTATCCGCCGATGTGGCCAACTACCGCTTCGAGGACATGGCGCAGATCGCGTCCTGGAACGAGGAGTGGCACTGCAACTGGAAGCTGGCCGTCGAGAACGCCCATGAGAACTACCATGTGATGGGATTCCACCCCGACACCCTCCAGCCGTCGACACCCGGCGGGTCGCACACGGACGTACGGGTCGACTCACCGTGGGCGCTGCGCCTGCTCGTCCCGTTCAAGGAGCCACAGGAGACCGCCGTCCTGCCGCTGGACGACCGGCAGAAGGCCCATCTGTACGGCATCTTCGTCTTTCCCACGGCAAGTCTGGCGGCGGCCGGTGAGATGGTCATCTGGCTGAGCTTCCTCCCGCAGTCCATCGACCGGACCCTGGTGCGCGGCGGCATCCTCGTACCGGGTGTCGCGCTGGAGGGCGCCGACCCCAAGGAGATGCGCGCGCACGCCGAGTCGTACGCGGCCGTGATCAACGGTGAGGACCAGCGCGGACTGGAGGCCGTCCAGAGCGCGGTGGGGTCACGGTTCGCCGAGCGCGGCCATCTGAGCCCCAAGGAGCCCGGTGTCGTGGCCTTCTACCAGAGTCTGGCCCGGGCCATGCTGCGCGGCGAGGGCGACTGGCCGGGAGGACTGTGAGTCGGCCGGGGGAACTGTCGGTCCGCCGGGGGGACTGTGGGTCGGCCGGGAGGACTGTGGGTCCGCCGGGCGAACGCCTGCCCGCCACTGCACGTCATGACGATCGCTACTCAAGGAAGTGGGCTTCCATATGCTCAGTTGTCGGATCTGCGGTGGTCGGCTGCACGAGTTCATGGACTTCGGGCGGCAGCCGCTCTCCAGCGGTCTGCTCGAACCGGAGTACATCGGTGACGAGTTCCTGTTCCGGCTGGCCGTCGGTGTGTGCGGCGCGTGCGGCATGGTGCAGCTCGTCGAGGAAGTGCCGCGCCACCTGATGTTCAACAGCCACTATCCGTATCTGTCGTCCGGTTCCTCGGTCATGCGCAAGCACTTCGAGCGCACCGCACAGCACTTCCTGGAGACCGAGCTGACCGGGCCGGACTCCTTCGTGGTCGAACTGGGCTGCAACGACGGTGTCATGCTCCGCGTACTGTCCGAGGCCGGTGTCCGCCACCTCGGCGTCGAACCGTCCGAGAGCGTGGCCGACCTCGCGCGGCGCCAGGGCATCCGGGTCACCACGGAGTTCTTCCAGGAGTCGACGGCGGCCGAGATCCGGACGTCCGACGGGCCCGCGCAGGTCATCTACGCGGCCAACACCATCTGCCACATCCCCTATCTGGACTCCATCTTCCGGGGTGTGGACGCGCTGCTCGCACCGGACGGGGTGTTCGTCTTCGAGGACCCCTACCTCGCCGACATCGTCGACCTCGCCTCCTTCGACCAGATCTACGACGAGCACTTCTACTTCTTCTCCGTCTCATCGGTGAGCGCCATGGTCCGGCAGTTCGGCTTCGAACTGGTCGACGCGCAGCGCCTGCCCGTGCACGGCGGCGAGGTCCGCTACACCATCGCCCGCGAGGGTCGGCGCACCCCCACACCGGCGGTCGCCGAACTGCTGGAGCGGGAGCGGGTGCGCGGGCTGTCGGACCTGGACACCCTGAAGGGCTTCGTCGCCCAGGTCGAACGGAACCGGGACGAACTGGTCTCCCTGCTACGCGAGTTGCGCGCGGAGGGCCGGACGGTCGTGGGGTACGGAGCCACGGCCAAGAGCGCGACCGTGGCCAACTACTGCGGCATCGGCCCCGACCTCGTCTCCTTCATCTCCGACACCACCCCCAACAAACAGGGGCGCCTGACCCCCGGCTCCCACATCCCGGTGCGGTCGCGGGAGGCTTTCGAGGACCCCTACCCGGACTACGCCGTCCTGTTCGCCTGGAACCACGCCGACGAGATCATCGCCAAGGAACAGCAGTTCCGGGCTTCGGGCGGCAAATGGATCCTCTACGTCCCGGATGTACGCGTGGTGTGAGCGCCCCGCGCCGCCGTCGCCGCCCGCAGCCAACGAAGGGAGCCCCATGCGGGTCCTGTTCACCACGTACTCCGCCAAGTCACATCTGTCCGCCCAGGTCTCGCTGGCGTGGGCCCTGCGGGCGGCCGGCCATGAGGTCCAGCTGGCCGGCCATCCCGATCTCGTGGACGACATCAAGCGTACGGGCCACACCGCCGTACCGGTCGGTGCCGCCCTCGACCTCGCCGGGAAACTGGAGGAGTACGACTACGAGGCGCAGGACGACGGCGAGTGGGGCGGGGACGGTGGCGCGGGCGGCCACAGCGGCATAGCCGAGCGGTTCGAGTACTGGACGAACATGACCGAGATCCGCCCGGAGAAGCTGTCCTACGAATACATGCACGGCGTCTTCACCGCCATGACCACCCATGTCTTCCAGCAGTTCTCCGACCCGGCCATGGTCGACGACCTGGTCCGGCACGCGCGCTGGTGGCAGCCGGACCTCGTCGTCTGGGACGCGCTCACCTTCGCCGGACCGGTGGCCGCGCGGGCCTGCGGGGCGGCCCAGGTCCGGCTGCTGTTCGGTCTGGACCTGATCGGCCGGATGCGCGCGTCCTATCTCGACGCGCTGCGCCGGGTGCCCGCCGGCCGGCGGGAGGACCCGATGGAGGAGTGGCTGGGCTGGACCATGCGGCAGTACGGCGGGGAGTTCGTCGAGGACCTGGTCGTCGGCCAGCGCACGATCGACCCGCTGCCGCCCTCGCTGCACTTCCCGGCAGGCGCCGACCGGGTGCCGATGCGCTTCGTGCCCTACAACGGCGGTGCCGTCCTCCCGGACTGGCTGCGCGAGCCGCCCGGCCGCAAGCGGATCTGTCTGACGCTGGGTGTCTCGCACCGTGAGGTGTACGGCGTCGACCGGCTGCCGATCGGGGAGGTGCTCGCGGCCGTCGACGGATGGGACGTCGAAGTGATCGCGACACTGAACGAGGCCCAGCTCGCCTCCGTCACCAAAGTGCCGGACAACGTCCGCGTGGTGGACTTCGTCCCGCTGGACGCCCTGCTGCCCAGCTGTTCCGCGGTCATCCACCACGGCGGCGCGGGCACTTTCAACACCGCGCTGAGCTGCGGGGTGCCCCAGCTGATCCTGCCCGACGGGGTGTGGGACACCGACCACAAGGCACGTCTGCTGGAGGAGGGGGGAGCCGGGCTGCGGGTGGCGGACCCCGAGCGGGCGGACGCCGCGTCACTGCGCGGCATGCTCACCCGCCTGCTGGATGATCCCTCCTTCACCGCCGCCGCCGGCCGCTTGCGCCGGGAATCGCGGGACATGCCCGCGCCCAGCGCCGTCGTACCGGTGCTGGAGGAACTGGCCGCCGCGAACCGCGAGGCGCGGACCCGGCGGCACCCGAACGACTGAACCGGGGCGTGTCACCCGCCCGAGCCGGACGCGTCACCAGCCGATCACACACCAACGCCGATCACAGACCAACACCGACCACACGCATACACCGAGCACCCGAGCACCCGAGCACCCGAGTACCTGAGTACCTGAGTACCTGAGTACACCCAACACACGAGTACACCCAACACAACGAGTACACCGGACAGACGGGGGAGTGGGCAGTGGGAGAGTTCTCGCGCCGCGGGTTCATGGCGGGCACGGTCGCGGCGGGCGGCGCCGCCGCACTGGGCGGACCCGGTACGGGGGTGGCGGCGGCGGACACCGCGGCCGGTACCTGTCTGCCGCCGCCCCCGGCGGCCGACATCGGACGGTCCGACCCCCGCTACGCGGAACTGACCGCCCGAGGATACAACGGGCGCTTCGCCGGCCGGCCGGAGTCCGTACGGCTGGTCCACCACGCCGACCAGGTCGTGGACGCGGTCGGCGACGCCGTACGGGCCGGCAAACGGATCGTGGTCCGCAGCGGCGGACACTGCTTCGAGAACTTCGTCGACGACCCGGACGTACAGGTCGTCGTCGACGTCTCCACCATGAAGTCGGTCGCCTACGACCCGGCGCACCGCGCGTTCGCCATCGGCTCCGGCGCGACACTCGGAGAGGTCTACCGGAACCTGTATCTGGGCTGGGGCGTGACCGTGCCCGCGGGCGCATGTCCCGGTGTCGGCGCGGGCGGGCACTTCGCGGGCGGCGGCTACGGCGGACTCTCCCGCCACCACGGCTTTGTCGCCGATCACATCTACGGCGTCGAGGTGGTCGTCGCGGACCGCGGCGGCCGGGCCCGGCTGGTCCTGGCCACCCGGGAGCGCACCGATCCCCACCGGGATCTGTGGTGGGCCCACACGGGCGGCGGCGGTGGGAACTTCGGCATCGTCACCCGTTATCTGATGCGCTCGCCCGACGCGCGCGGCGACGACCCCGCCGCCCTGCTGCCCCGACCGCCCGCGAGCACCCGGTCCATCACCGTCACCTGGGCCTGGCCGGACATGACCGAGCCCGCGTTCGTACGGCTCCTGCGCAACCACGGCGCATGGCACGAGAGAGAGTCCGGCACCGGATCCCGCTACGCGCCGCTCAGCAGCTGGCTCGTCCTCAACCACCGGGTCAGCGGCCGGTTCACCCTCGTGGCGAGCGTGGACGCCGCGCTGCCGCAGGGGAAGGCACTGCTCGACGAATACGTCGCCGCGGTCACCGCGAACACCGGTGTGCGCAACACCACCGAGGAGTCGACCGCGCTCTGGATGAAGTCCACGCTGACCGTCGACCCGTACAGTGGCGGCGGCTACCCCTTCAAGTCCAAGGCCGCGCTGCTGCGCAAGGGCTGGACGGAGGCACAGATCCGCACGGTCCACCGCTATCTCAACGAGGGCGGGGACGACCACCAGGGGTCGGCCGTGTATCTCTCCTCGCTCGGCGGCAGGATCGGCGCGGTGGCACCGTCCGCGACGGCGATCCCGCACCGCGACTCGATCTTCAGCGCGACATACGAGACCTCATGGTGGCCCGGTATCTCGGGCGATGCGCAACTGGCCTGGGTGCGCGGACTGTACCGGGACGTGTACGCGGACACCGGCGGCGTCCCCGTGCCGAACGCCGCCAACGGTGGGGCCTACATCAACTACCCGGACGCCGACCTGGCCGACCCCCGGTGGAACACCTCCGGAGTGCCGTGGCACACGTTCTACTACCGGGACAACTACCCCCGGCTCCAGCAGGTCAAGGCACGTTGGGACCCCGGGAACGTCTTCCGGCACGCCCTGTCGGTCCGGCCACCGGTCCGCAAGCGGTAGCCG
>NZ_JBSGUP010000221.1:0-11732 GCF_053607985.1 Streptomyces sp. NPDC055078 | reverse complement strand
GCCAGGGGCCGATGACCGGCCCTTCGGCGAAGGGCCCGTCGGCCAAGGACCCGCCGCCGCCGAAGACCACCGGCTCCAGCGGCGCCGTGTTGTGGTGCAGCTGGAAGACATCGAAGCGGTTGTAGCCACCGGCGATGTCGTGCATCTGCTTCGGCTGGATGCAGCGGGCGAGGTCGATCTCCGCGTAGACGATGCCCTCCTCGTCGACGAGGGACTCCACCACCGGGTTGCCGTCCGGGCCGAAGATGCCCGACAGGGCGCTGCGCGGCCGGCGCATCAGCTCGGCGACCGAGGGATCGTGCCGCGCCGCGATGTCGATCATGTCGTCGGTGATGGTCGAACAGGCGACGACGGAGAACAGCTTGCCCTCGAAGGCATGGGCGGCGCTGCGCAGTGCGATCGCCTGCGCCATGTCGTAGTCGGCCGGGGCCACCGGCAGCGAGATGTAGTTCGCCACATGGACGAGTTCGCCCTGGGCGAGCAGGGAGAAGCGGGCGAGGGTGTTGGTGTTCTCGCCGCACGCGAGGGCGCCGAGCGGGCCGACGGCGGAGTCCAGCACCCGTACGGTGCTGCCGTCGCCCTGCCCCCAGGACAGTTTCTCGGGCCAGGTCGGGACCAGTTTGCGGTGGACGTTGAGGACCGAGCCGTCGGGGCCGATGGTGACCACACTGTTGTAGATCAGGCCGACGCCGCGCGGGCTGCGCTCGCTGACGCCGATGACCACGGTGGTGCCGGTGTCGGCGGCAGCCGCCCGCAGTGTGTCCAGGTGCGGGCCGGGGATGTCGACGGAGGCGCGGTAGAGCCGTTCGAACAGGGGCGAGCCCTGCACCGGGCTCATGGTCCAGTTCCAGTACGGATAGCCCGGGACGAAGACCTCGGGGAAGGCGATCAGCGAGGCGCCGTTCCCGGCGGCCTCGCGGATCAGCGAGGCCGCCTTGGCGGCCGATCGCGCGGGGTCGAGGTAGACGGGGGCCGCCTGCACGGCGGCGGCGGTGAAGCGCGGGAAGGTGTTCATCGCGGGGCCCTGCTTCCGGCTGCGGACACCGCGGGGGTGGCCTGTGCCCATCGGCGGTGTACGGGTTCGGGGCTGGGGACATGGAGGGTGAGCGCGGGCCTGGCCCGGCCGCCGGACGCGGGCCTGGTCCGCCCCGCCTCGTGGATGGCCGGCCAGTAGGCGCCGGGGCCGGTGTAGTCCAGGTCGGCGGCGGCGTGCAGGGCCCACGCGGGATCGTGCAGTTGGGCCCGCCCGACGGCGACGAGGTCGGCGCGTCCGGCCAGCACGATCGAGTTCGCGTCGTCGTGGCTGGAGATCCCGCCGACCGCGCAGGTGGGCAGGCCGGTCTGGGCGCGGACGCGTTCGGCGAACGGTGTCTGGTAGGAGCGTCCGTAAGCGGGCTTCTCGTGGGCGACGACCTCACCGCTGGAGACATCGATGAGATCGGCGCCGTGTTCTCCGAAGGCCGCCGCGATGCGTACCGCGTCGTCCAGGGTGGTGCCGCCTTCGGCCCAGTCGACGGCCGAGATCCGGACCAGCAGGGGTTTGCCGTCCGGCCAGACCTCGCGTACGGCGTCGAGGACCTGGAGGGGGAATCGCAGCCGGCCGTCCAGATCGCGCCCGTACGCGTCGTCACGGTGATTGGTGAGGGGGGAGAGGAACGCGGACAGCAGGAATCCGTGCCCGGCCTGGAGTTCCAGGACATCGAACCCGGCCGCGTCCGCTCGGCGGGCGGCGGCGGCGAACTCCTCGGTGACGGCGCTGAGTTCGGCCTCGGTCGCCTCCCGGGGGGCGGGGAGGCCGCCGTACGCGAGAGGTGAGGGAGCGATCGTCTCCCAGGCGCCCCGGCCGGCCGCGAGCGCTGCGCCCAGCGGGCCGTTGCGTGGCACGGCGGTGGAGCCCTTGGGCCCGGAGTGGCTGAGCTGGACGCCGATCAGGGCGCCGCTGTGGGCGTGGACGGTGTCGGTGATCCGGCGCCAGGCCGCTGTGTGCGCGTCGTCGTAGAGGCCGGGGCAGCCGGGGGTGGCGCGGCCCGCCTCGCTGACGGCGGTCATGCCGGTGAGGACGAGACCGGCGCCGCCGAGCGCCTTTCCGGAGAGGTGGAGCAGCTCGGCGCTGCCGGGCACACCGTCCCGGGCGCCGTACGAGGAGACCGGAGCGGCGACGATCCGGTTGCGCAGCCGGATGCCCGCGAGATCGAAGGGCTGGAACAGCGGGGGAGCGGGCCGGGTGCCGGGCGCCGGTCCGGTGCCCGTCCGGTGCCGGTGGAACCAGGAGTCCAGGGCGGCGGTGTACTCGGGATCGCGCAGCCGCAGGTTGCCGTGGGTGACACGGCGGCTGCGGGTCAGGAGGTTGAAGGCGAACTGATCGGGCTCCTGGCCGATCGGGTGCTCGATCGTCTCGAACCACTCCAGACTCGCCTGCGCGGCACGCTGGGTGGATTCCACGACGGGGCGGCGGGCCGTCTCGTACGCCTCCAGGGCCCCGGTGAGGTCGTCGGGCCGGGCCTCGATGGCGGCTGCCAGGGCGAGGGAGTCCTCCATGGCGAGTTTGGTGCCGGAGCCGATGGAGAAGTGGGCGGTGTGCGCGGCGTCGCCGAGGAGCACGATGTTGCCGTGCCGCCAGGTGGTGTTGCGGACAGTGGTGAACCGCAGCCACTTGGAGTTGTTCGTGAGCAGGGCGGCCCCGTCGAGGAAGCCGCCGAGCAGTTCGGCACAGCGCGCGACACTG
This sequence comes from Streptomyces sp. NPDC055078, assembly GCF_053607985.1. Classification (NCBI taxonomy): domain Bacteria; kingdom Bacillati; phylum Actinomycetota; class Actinomycetes; order Kitasatosporales; family Streptomycetaceae; genus Streptomyces; species Streptomyces sp. NPDC055078. Next base: position 9,007 of record NZ_JBSGUP010000221.1, on the reverse strand, counting down.
TCCTCGTCACTGACACCGGGCGGGTGGTCGCGCGCCGCGAACTCGGCGAACCCGGCCCGCCGCCAGGTGTCCTCGTTCATCTCGACGATGAAGGTGGAGCGTTCGGAGCTGAACGGATAGGCGTGCACCTGCACGGGGCCGTACGGCGTCTCCTCGACGATGAAGGTGAACGCTTCGAGGACCCGGTCGGTGGCGAGCCACATGAAGCGGCAGTCGCGCCCGTCGAGCGACGGTCCGAAGACATCGGCGTGCTCGGCGCGGGTGGCCGAGTTGACGCCGTCGGCGGCGACCACCAGGTCGTAGTCGGCGGCGAGTTCGCCGGCCGCGGGGGCGATGGTGGAGTAGCGGACATCGACCCCGAGTTCGGCGCAGCGGTTCTGCAGGATCTCCAGCAGCCGCTTGCGGGAGATGGCGGCGAAGCCATGGCCGCCGGAGGTCCGCACGGTGCCGCGGTAGTGGATGTCGATGTCGCTCCAGCGGGCGAAGTCGCCCTCCAGGGCGGCGAAGACCGATGGATCGGCGTGCCGGATGCCGTCCAGGGTCTCGTCGGAGAACACGACGCCGAAGCCGAAGGTGTCGGCCGCCGCGTTGCGTTCCCAGACGGTGATCTCGCGGGTGGGGTCGAGCTGTTTGGCGAGCGCGGCGAAGTACAGGCCGCCGGGGCCGCCGCCGATGATCGCGATCCGGGTCACGACACCTCCAGGGCTGAGTCAGCGGTGGCAGGGCGTGCCACCTCGGCGAATGTGTCCCGTACGGCCTGCGGCCACGGGGTGGCCGACGGGGCGTCGGGTGCCGCGTGGGCGATGACGACGCGCCCGTCGGCCGCGAGGCCGGACGGCCCGTGGACCTCGAAGGCGTACGTCAGTGAGGTGCGGCCGAGTTCGGCGACCCGCAGCCGGATCCGTACCGGCTGGCCGTGCCACAGACGGCCGCGGTAGTTGATCTCGTGCCGCACCCGGGGCGCGCGGCCCCACAGCGACGCCAGGTCGTGGCGGCGCAGCAGCTCCGCCTCCGCGGCCTCGGCCCAGCGGATGACCGCGGTGTTGTGCTGGTGGCCCGAGGCGTCGGTGTCGGACCACTCCACCCGGCGTTCGACCACGACCTCGGTCGCGGACGCCCCGGGCTCGTCCCGCCCGGACCGGGTGCCGGACCGGGCGTCGGGCCGGGTGTCCTGGCCGGGTGTGGTTTCCGGATCTGCCATCACTGTCCCTCCAGACCGCTTGACATCGATAAAACTATGGCGTGACTATGACTGTCGTCAACATAGCGCTATATCGGAAGGCGGCTGCAGCCATGACGAACAGCGACGACATGCTCGGCAGGGCACGGGTTCGCGACAACGAGAAGCTGCGTGCGTACTACGACAAGCTGGAGAAACTCGACGCCGGCGCGCTCTGGACCATTGCGAACAAGATCGAACCCTGGTACCCGCAGCCCCGGTCCCAGGCCATGAAGTGGAGCTACCAGGAGCTTCGGCCACTGGTGCTTGAGGCACTCAAACTGGTCAGCGGCGACGACGCCGGGCGCCGGGTCGTGGCCCTGTACAACCCGGAGCGCCGCGATATCGCCGCCACCGTCGGCCTCCTCTACACCGGCCTGCAGATCATGGGGCCGGGCGAGTCGATGACGGCGCACCGCCACCAGGCCGCCGCCCTGCGCTTCGTGCACGAGGGCACCGGCGCCTGGACGATCGTGGAAGGCCAGAAACTCAAGGTCGGCCCCGGCGACTTCGCCATCACACCCAACTGGACCTGGCACGAGCACGGCAACGAGGGCGACGACGGGCCGGTCATCTGGCAGGACGGCCTGGACATCCCGCTGGTCAACGCCCTGGACGCACCGTTCTACGAGGTCCACCCGGACGTGTACCAGAAGCAGGAGGGCGTCACCAACTCCTCACTGCTGACCTACGGCGCAGGACAGCTGCGGCCCTTCGGCGACACCTGGTCGAAGAACTACTCGCCGCTGCTCGCCTACCCGTGGGAACCCACCTACGAAGCGCTGCTGAACGCCGCGAAGTCCACGGACGGCTCGCCGTACGACGGCATCATCATGGAGTACAGCAACCCGCTCACCGGCGGATCCGTGATGCCCACGATGAGCGCGCATATGCAGCTGCTGCGAGCGGGCGAAGCCACTCAGGCCCACCGCCAGGTCGGGTCCAAGATCTACACCGCCGCCAAGGGCAGCGGCTACTCGGTCATCGCGGGCCGGCGTTTCGAATGGACCAAGGGCGACATCTTCTGTGTCCCGTCCTGGGCCTGGCACGAGCACGCGAACGCCAGCGCATCCGAGGACGCCTGTCTGTTCTCGTTCAACGACTTCCCCGTGATGCGCTCGCTCGGCTTCTTCCGCGAAGAGGGCTACCCGGACAACGACGGCCACCAGCCCCTGGCCTGAACACCGGCTCCTCGCCCGAACGCGAACGCCACAGGCCCGCGCCCCAGCCCCTGGTCCGAAGGACCAGCTCCCGTCAGAACGCCCAACCCCTCGCCCGAACAAGGGAGTTCATATCCCATGCTGCTGGTCACCTTCTCCGGCACCGCCGGACGCCGCCGCATCGGCGTCCGGACCGACACCGGAGTCATCGATGTCGCCGCACTCGCCGAGACACGGCACGCCTCGGTGCCCGCCACCCTCCTCGACGTGGTGCGCTCCGGCACCGACGCGGTCGAGACCATCGCCTCACTGGTCCGGACCGACCCGCCCGCGCGGGTGACACACGCGCTCACCGATGTGACGATCCACGCCCCGCTGCGGCCGGGCAAGATCGTCGGGGTGGGCCTCAACTACACCGAGCACGTCGCCGAGTCGGCCCGTACGCTGGACACGGACAAGGAACTCCCCCAGCGCCCGGTGCTGTTCAGCAAGCCGTCGACCGCCGTCGTCGGACCGGACGAGGCGATCCTGCACAACGCCGACCTCACCACCCAGCTCGACTGGGAGGTCGAACTCGCGGTCGTCATCGGCCGCACCGCCAGCCGGGTCACCCAGGACAGCGCCCTCGACCATGTCTTCGGCTACAGCGTCGTCAACGACATCAGCGCCCGCGACCAGCGCCGTTCGGGCCAGTGGTTCTTCTCCAAGGGGCAGGACTCCTACGCGCCCCTCGGCCCCGGCATCATCACCGCCGACGCGGTCCCCGACCCGCAGGGGCTCGACCTGTCCCTGCGGGTCAACGGCGAGGTCAAGCAGAAGTCGAACACTCGGTACATGCTCTTCGGCATCCGGCAGCTGATCGCCGACATCACCTCCGGTATGACGCTGGAGCCCGGCGATGTCATCGCCACCGGCTCCCCCGCCGGGGTGGGGGCCAGCTTCACACCCCAGCAGTTCCTGAAGCCCGGCGACGTCGTCGAGGCCACCATCGAAGGCATCGGCACCCTGCGCAACCCGGTGGTGGACGCCCGATGACCAGGACCTTCCGGATCGGCCAGATCGTCCCCAGCTCGAACGTCACCATGGAGACGGAGATCCCCGCGATCTTCCGGGCCCGGGAGACCATCGCCCCCGAGCGCTTCACCTTCCACTCCAGCCGGATGCGGATGAAGAACGTCCGCAAGGAGGAACTGGCGGCCATGGACGCCGACTCCACCCGGTGCGCCGCCGAGCTGTCCGACGCCCGAGTCGACGTCCTCGGCTACGCGTGCCTGGTCGCCATCATGAGCATGGGCCACGGCTACCACGAGGCGTCGGAGAAGAAGCTGGCCGGCGTGACCGCCGACAACGGAGCCCCGGCTCCGGTCGTCACCAGCGCGGGCGCGCTGGTGAAGGCACTCGACATCATGGGCGCCAAGCGGATCACGGTCGTCTGCCCGTATCTGAAACCGCTCACCGACACCGTCGTGGACTACATCCGGCACGAAGGCGTCGAAGTGGGGGACTACACCGCGCTGGAGATCCCGGACAATCTCCAGGTCGCCGCGCACGACCCGAAGAAGCTCATCCCGATCGCGGCCGGACTCGACCACACCGGCGCCGACGCGATCGTTCTGTCGGCCTGTGTGCAGATGCCGTCGCTCCAGTCCATCGAGATCGCGGAGCAGGAGTTCGGCAAGCCGGTCCTGTCGGCGTCGATCGCCACCGCCCACCAGATGATGCGCGCCCTCGGACTCCCCGCGGTGTCACCCGGCGCGGGGACGCTGCTTTCCGGTGCCTACGCCGACGCGTAGGGCCACCCGCTACCGCTCCCGCCGACGGGACGCGGCACCGGCCCCCTCACCTTCCAGCCCGCAGGACACTTCCGGAAAGGAGTTCTGCTGATGCGGCTGTCACCATCCGCGCACGCCGACACCTTCTGTCGGGACCGGCTGCCCCCGCGGCACCAGTGGCCCGAGTTCGTTTTCGACCTTCCCGAGCTGCGGTACCCCGAGCGCCTGAACTGCGCGGCGGAACTGCTCGAAGGCGCCATCCGCGCCCACGGCCCCGACCGGCCGTGTCTTCGCACCGAGACCGAGGTGTGGACCTACGGCGACCTGGCGTCCCACAGCAACCGCATCGCGCGGGTCCTCACCGAGGACTGGGGCATCGTGCCCGGAAACCGGGTGCTGCTGCGGGGGCCCAACAACCCCTGGCTCGTCGCGGCCTGGTTCGCCGTCGTCAAGGCGGGTGCCGTCGCGGTCACCACCATGCCGCTGCTGCGGGCCCGGGAGATCGGACGGCTGATCGAGCAGACCCGGCCGAGCCTGATCATCACGGACCACCGCTTCGGCGCCGACCTCGGCGAACTGCCCGACGCCCCGCCCACCGTCGTCTACGGCTCCGACGACCCGGCCGATCTGATCCGCCGGTCCGCGCTCAAGGACGACCGCTTCGACCCCGTCGACACCGCCGCCGACGATGTGGTCCTCCTCGCCCCGACGTCCGGCACGACGGGCAAGTCCAAGGCCACCATGCACTTCCACCGCGATGTGCTGGCCAACGCCGACACGTTCGCCCGGCACCTGCTGAAACCCACCGCGGACGACGTGTTCACCGGCACCCCGCCACTCGGCTTCACCTTCGGCCTGGGTGGACTCGTCGTCTTCCCGATGCGGTTCGGGGCCTCCGTACTCCTGCTGGAGCGCACCACACCGGAGCGCCTCGCCGACACCGTCCAGCAGCAGGGCGTGACCGTACTGTTCACCGCGCCCACCGCGTACAAGGCCATGCTGGCGGCGGGCAGGGCAACCGCGCTGAAGGGGCTCCGCCGGTGCGTCTCCGCGGGCGAACACCTGCCGGAGACCATCTGGCGGTCCTTCCACGACGCCACCGGACTGAAGATCATCAACGGCATCGGCGGCACCGAGCTGCTCCATATCTTCATGTCGGCCGCCGACGACGACATCAGACCCGGTGCCACCGGGAAGGCGGTGCCCGGATACCGGGTCACCCTCCTGGACGACGACGGCGGACCCGTACCCGACAACACCCCGGGCCGGCTCGCCGTCAAGGGTCCGACCGGCTGCCGCTATCTCGCGGACCCGAGGCAGACCACCTACGTCCAGGGCGGCTGGAACATCACGGGTGACACCTACCTCCGCGACGAGGACGGCTACTTCTGGTACCAGGCCCGCAACGACGACATGATCATCTCCTCCGGGTACAACATCGCCGGGCCGGAGGTGGAACAGGCCCTGCTCGACCACCCGGACGTCGCCGAGACAGCGGTCGTCGCGGCACCGGACGACGAGCGGGGGTCGATCGTCCACGCCTTCGTCGTCCTGCGGGCCGGTGTCGCCCCTGACGCCGACAAGGCCGCCGAACTGAAGACGTATGTGAAGCGGTCGATCGCGCCGTACAAGTATCCGCGTACCGTCGAGTTCGTCACCGAGCTGCCGAAGACGGCGAGCGGCAAGATCCAGCGGTTCAGACTCCGGGAGCGTACGGGCGACCGCACCCCGGCCGTCGCGGGGGAGGCGCCGCAGGCGGGCCGCGCGGGCACCGGCAGCTGACCCGCCCATCACCAGCCGGCGGCACACACACCACGGGCCGGTGCCGAACCCGCATTGGTATGGTCCCGCTGTGACGATCGTACGAAACGAAGAAGCCGACACGGACAGCTTCACCAGGGCGGCTCAGCCGAGACAGCTCATCGTGACCGTGTACGGCCTCTACGCCCGCAGGGAGGGCGGCTGGCTCTCGGTCGCCTCGCTCGTCGCGCTCCTCGGCGACCTCGGGGTGGACGAGCCGGCCCTCCGGTCGTCCATCTCACGGCTCAAGCGACGTGGCGTCCTGGAGGCCGAGCGCCGGGACGCCGCGGGCTACCGGCTCTCCGCCGAAGGGCTGGCCATCCTCCGCGAGGGCGACCACCGGATCTTCGAACGACACCGTGCCACCCTGGCGGACGGCTGGCTGCTGGCCGTGTTCTCCGTCCCGGAGAACGAGCGCAGCAAGCGCCACCAGCTCCGCTCGCGACTGAGCCAGCTCGGATTCGGCACCGCCGCGCCCGGCGTCTGGATCGCCCCCGCCCATCTGCACGACACCACGGTGAACGCCCTGCGCGGCCTCGGACTCGACGGCTACGCGGAACTGTTCCGCGCGGACCACCTCGCCTTCGGCGACCTGCACACCAAGGTGCGGCAGTGGTGGGACCTCGACGGCCTCGAAACCCTGTACACCACCTTCCTCGCCGAGCACACCCCCGCGCTCGACCGCTGGAGCGACACCCGGGAACGGGACGGGCTGATCGCCTTCACCGACTATGTCCGCCTGCTGACGGACTGGCGCAGGCTGCCCTACCTCGATCCCGGGCTGCCCGAGGCGCTCCTCCCCGCGGACTGGCACGGAATCCGTGCCGCGGAACTGTTCTTCACCCTCAAGGAACGCCTGGAGGACACCGCACGCGGGCATGTGGAGACCACCATCACCCGCCGGCACACCGGCGACGACTGACCCGCCCGCGCCGCCCGCGCTCCGGACGCGATCCACCGACCCGACCCGACCCGACCCGACCCGACCCGGCCCGACTCGACTCGACCCGGCCGGCCGGGACCGGCCCCGGGCCACGGCCAACGGCCGGGCGCCGCACGAGTTCCGGCCGTCGTCGCGGCACGGTACGCGGGCCGCCGCCGCCCGGCGCGGACGGTGTCGCCCCACGGTCACCGATCCGTCCGGCGCTGACGGTGTCGCCTCCCGGGTCACCGATCCATCCGGCACCGTCGCCGACGGCTTTCCCTCCCGCCCTCCGGCGTGGATCGGCCAAGCGTCAAGTCCCGCTCCGCCACCGCCCTCTACTGTGGACGTCGCGGGACGCGCTTCGCGGCCATTCCCAGGCGATCTGAGTGCACAGGGGGGACATCCAGCACAGGCCCGTGCACCCCCCGGTGCGGCAAGGAGTCATGCCATGCCGCCTGTCATCAGCGTTCAACACGAGGCCGAACGCATCAACGCGAGTGTGACGCTCAAAGACGTCAGACGCGCGATCGTCATCTGCTTTCTGGCCTGGACGTTCGCCGTGTACGACTTCATCCTGTTCGCGAACCTGCTGCCCGTCATCAGCGATGAACTGGACTGGTCGAGCGCGCGGGCCACCGGCATCAACACCTGGGTGACCCTGGGCACCGCACTCGTCGCCTTCCTGGTCGGCCCCTTCGTGGACCGGTTCGGACGGCGCGCAGGCATCGTCGGCTGTGTCGTCGGCGCGGCGATCGCCTCGCTTCTCACCTGGTTAGGCGGCTACGCGGCCGGTGCCATCGGGACCGCGGGTATCGTCCTGCTCGTACTGATCCGCGCGCTGGCCGGTGTCGGATACAGCGAACAGGCCGTCAACGCGACCTATCTCAACGAGATGTTCGCGCACGTCTACACGGACGAGAAGTCCATCAGGCGTCGAGGCTTCCTGTACTCCGTCGTGCAGGGCGGCTGGCCCATCGGCGCCGTCGTGGCCGCCGTCTCCATCTACCTCCTGGAACCGGTCGGCGGCTGGGAACTGTGCTTCGTCGTCGCCGTGTTCCCGGCGGTCTTCATGCTGCTGGCCGCACGCAAACTCAAGGAGAGCCCCGTCTTCGTCGCCAAGCGGCGGATCGAGGAGCTGAAGGCCGAGGGCCGCGCCGAGGACGCCGCCGAACTGGCCCGGCTCACCGGCCAGAACCACACCCGGCACACGGCCGGGCTCGGGGCCCTCTTCCGCGGCGAGTCGCTGCGCGCGACCCTCACGCTGTCGGCCGCCTTCCTGCTGAACTGGCTGGGCATCCTGGCGTTCACCTTCCAGGGCACCCTCATCCTGGTCAACGGCAAGGAGGTCTCCTTCACCGGCGCGCTGGAGGTCCTCATCGTCTCCAACGCGGCCGGCTTCCTCGGCTACCTCTTCCACGGCTGGCTGGGCGACCGCATCAGCCGCCGGACCACGATCTTCGCCGGATGGCTCGTCTCGGCGTTCTGCTTCACCGTCATGGTCCTCGGACCGGCAGGCAGCTTCCCGCTCCTGGTCAGCGCGTACGCGGTGGGGACCTTCTTCCTCATCGGGCCCTACGCGGCCATGCTGTTCTTCACCGGCGAGTCCTTCCCCGTCGAGACCCGCGCCACCGGCAGCGCGTTCATCAACGCGCTCGGCCAGGTGGGGGCGATCATCGGCGGCGCACTCTTCACCGCGACCCTGTCGGCCGCCGGGTCCGGTGACGCCGAACAGGCGGACGCCTGGATCAGATCCGGTCTCATCTGGGGCTGTGCGCCGATCCTGCTCTCCGCGTTCGCCATTCTCCTCGCCCGCGATGTGAAACCGATCAGCAGCACCGGGGGGCGGGACGGCGCGGGCCGCACGGCGGACGTCCCGTCAGCGGCCTGACGGCCACGGGTCCTCCCGGGGGAGCGGGGTATCGGCGTGAGGGCCACGGGTCCTCCCGGGGGAGCGGGGTATCGGCGTGAGGGCCACGGGTCCTCCCATGGGTACGGGTCCGGTCCGGTTCGCGCCGGGCGGCCTGCCGGTCCGGAGGGGAGAGCCAGGCAGGGCCACCTGAGCCCGACACGACCCCCTCCGGTGGCCCCCGAACGCGCCGGGCCGCCCCGGACGCCCCCCCCGGGGGGGGCC
>NZ_JBSGUP010000220.1:0-11771 GCF_053607985.1 Streptomyces sp. NPDC055078 | reverse complement strand
CGGCCCGGGACACCCGTGCCGGGCCTGGTCGCGTCAGGCGATGCCCGCCTCCTTCATCTGGCGCAGCTCCCTCTTCAGCTCGCCGACCTCGTCCCGCAGCCGGGCGGCCACCTCGAACTGGAGGTCGGCGGCGGCGGCCCGCATCCGCTCGGTCATCTCCTCGATGATCCCGGTCAGTTCGGCCGCGGGGCGGTCGCTGAGCACCTCGCCCTGCTTGGCGCCCCGGCCCTCGCGGCCGAGCGCCGGGACCGCGGCCTTGGCCGCCTTCCCCGACTTCGGCTTGCGGTAGTCCGTGCCGAGCAGCTCCTCGGTGTCGATCTCCTCGCGTGCGATGGTGGCGACGATGTCGTTGATCTGCTTGCGGAGCGGCTGCGGGTCGATGCCCCTCTCCGTGTTGTACGCGATCTGCTTCTCCCGGCGGCGGTTGGTCTCGTCGATGGCCTTCTCCATCGCCGGGGTGATCTTGTCCGCGTACATATGGACCTGGCCGGAGACATTGCGCGCCGCGCGGCCGATCGTCTGGATCAGCGAGGTGCCGGAGCGCAGGAAGCCCTCCTTGTCGGCGTCGAGGATCGCCACCAGGGACACCTCGGGCAGGTCGAGGCCCTCCCGCAGGAGATTGATGCCGACCAGGACGTCGTACTCACCGGCGCGCAGCTCGCGCAGCAGCTCGACCCGGCGCAGGGTGTCGACGTCGCTGTGCAGATAGCGGACCTGGATGCCCAGTTCCAGGAAGTACTCCGTGAGGTCCTCGGCCATCTTCTTGGTGAGGGTGGTGACCAGTACCCGTTCCGCTCTCTCGGTGCGCAGCCGGATCTCATGCACCAGATCGTCGATCTGGCCCTCGGTGGGCTTGACGACGACCTCGGGGTCGACCAGGCCGGTGGGCCGGATGATCTGCTCCACGAAGCCGTCGCCGCGGGAGAGTTCATAGGTGCCCGGGGTGGCCGACAGATAGACCGTCTGGCCGATGCGCTCGGTGAACTCCTCCCACTTCAGCGGCCGGTTGTCCAGCGCGGACGGCAGCCGGAAGCCGTGCTCGACGAGCGTGCGCTTGCGCGAGGCGTCGCCCTCGTACATCGCGCCGATCTGCGGGACGGTGACATGCGACTCGTCGATGACCAGCAGGAAGTCCTCGGGGAAGTAGTCGAGGAGGGTGTTGGGGGGCGAGCCGGGGTCGCGGTCGTCGAAGTGCATCGAGTAGTTCTCGATGCCGGAGCAGGAGCCGATCTGGCGCATCATCTCCAGGTCGTAGGTGGTGCGCATGCGCAGTCGCTGGGACTCCAGCAGCTTGCCCTGCTTGTCCAGCTCGGCGAGACGCCGGTCCAGCTCCGTCTCGATGCCGCGGGCCGCCTTCTCCAGGCGCTCGGGGCCCGCCACGTAATGGCTCGCCGGGAAGACGTACAGCGCCCGGTCCTCGCTGAGGATCTCGCCGGTGAGGGGGTGGAGGGTGGACAGGGCCTCGATCTCGTCGCCGAACATCTCGATGCGGACGGCCAGCTCCTCGTAGACCGGGAAGATCTCGATGGTGTCGCCGCGGACCCGGAAGGTGCCCCGCGCGAACGCCGCGTCATTGCGCGTGTACTGAATGTCGACGAAGCGGCGCAGCAGCTGGTCCCGGTCGATCTCGTCGCCGACCTTGAGCGGCACCATGCGGTCGACGTACTCCTGTGGCGTGCCGAGGCCGTAGATACAGGAGACCGAGGCGACGACGATCACATCGCGGCGGGTGAGCAGGGAGTTGGTCGCGGAATGACGCAGCCGCTCGACTTCCTCGTTGATCGAGGAGTCCTTCTCGATATAGGTGTCCGACTGCGGTACGTACGCCTCGGGCTGGTAATAGTCGTAGTACGAAACAAAATACTCGACCGCGTTGTTCGGCAGCAGCTCGCGGAATTCGTTCGCCAGCTGGGCGGCCAGGGTTTTGTTCGGCGCCATCACCAGGGTGGGGCGCTGGAGCCTCTCGATCATCCACGCGGTGGTCGCCGACTTGCCGGTGCCGGTGGCGCCGAGCAGGACGACATCCCTCTCGCCCGCGCGGATACGGCGCTCCAGGTCGGCGATGGCCGTGGGCTGGTCGCCGCTGGGCTGGAAGTGACTGACGACCTCGAAAGGCGCCACCGTACGTTCGATCTGGGAAACGGGCCGCATGGAACCACCGTACGACCCCCCACTGACAACGGGGCCGCGAAGCGGCTCCCGGGCGGCTCCGGGGCGTCTCCCGAGCCCCGGTGCCCGGCCGGGCACGATGGCCCGGTGCCGGGATCGCCGCTGGTCAGCAGGTCACCAGCCGTCGGTACGGGAGGGCTGTCGGCGCGGCGGGTCATCGGTCGACCAGCTCGCGGACGCATTGCCGAACGGGGGCGGCGGCACCACGGCCCGCTGGGCCGGGACCCCGGGCTCGACCGGCGCGCTCCTGGCCGGCTTCTGCCAGTCGGGCTCCCCCATCACCAGCAGCGGGTCGAACATCACGACCACCCCGGCGAGCAGCAGGAAGACCACGGGTCCGATCAGCATCGGCGCGAGCAGGGTGGCGGGCGATTCACCGACGCCCGCGCCGTCGGCGGCGTGATGCAGCTGGACGCTGACCGAGGCCATCCCGGTGTAGTGCATGCCCGTCACCGCGACGCCCATCACCAGACTGGCGCCGAGGCTCGCCATGAAGCCGTGGACCGACACCGCGGCCCAGAGGGCGGCGGTCGCGGCGACGACGGCGATCACGACGGAGAGGACGACGACCGGAATGCTGTACTCGATGCTCCCCTGCATCCGCATGCCCGCCATGCCCAGGTAGTGCATGGAGGCCACACCGAGGCCGGTGATGGTGCCGCCCGTGATGAGCGACATCACGGTCGCGCCCCGGTAGCCGACGATGAAGATCCCGATGCCGACCATGACGATCGCCACGGCGAGACTGGCGAAGGTGATCGGCCGGTCGTAGGTGACGGGGGTCTCCGCCACCGTGAAGCCCATCATGGCGATGAAGTGCATGGTCCAGATACCGGAGCCGATCGAGGTGGCGCCGAGGAGCAGCCACCCCGGTTTGAACGAGTCCGTGTTGCGCACCGACCTCGTCGTACAGCGAAGGCCCAGCGCCGCTCCCAGACAGGCCATCACATAGGCGGCCACGGGTGTGACCAGGCCATAGCTGAAGCCGTCGAGTGTTCCCTGCATTCCGTTCGTCCTTCGCTCTTCGCCCCGCGCGTCCCGGCGACCCCGGCAGTGATCCCCTGACCCAATGATGGAACGTCTGTTCAAGGGGCGAGAGTATGGCCTGGCCACCATTTATCAAACATTCGAGGGATGATCCACTTCTACGGAATGCGTCACTTGGCGCAGCCCCGGCGCAGCCAATTCACTTTCTGGCCACACTTCCCCACTGCGACGTTCGACTACAGGTGTCACTCTGACCACACCGTTTACCGACGCGTGAGGAGTCAAGGTGTACGTACGTCCCGTCACAGCAACTGCCGCCGCACTGCTGGGAATCGGCGCGACACTGGTGTCCGCCCCCCTGGCCCAGGCCAACCCCGCTCCGGCCGCCGCCACGCCCGCTGTCCCGGCCGCCGCATCCGCCGGACGGGGTGGCGACCCGCTCGTCATCGCGCACCGGGGTGCCTCCGCCTATGCGCCCGAGAACACCCTGGCCGCCGTCGATCTCGCCGATGACATGGGCTTCTCCTGGGTCGAGAACGACGTCCAGCGCACCAAGGACGGCGAGCTGGTCGTCATGCACGACGACGCCCTGGCCCGGACGACCGATGTCGAGCAGCGCTTCCCCGAGCGCGCGCCGTGGAAGGTGAAGGACTTCACCGCGGCCGAGATCGCCACGCTGGACGCGGGCAGCTGGTTCGGTGAGAAGTGGGCGGGCGCGCGCGTTCCGACCCTCAAGCAGTATCTGAACCGGGTAGACCACAATGGCCAGAAGCTGCTCCTCGAAATCAAGCGGCCCGAACTGTACCCGGGCATCGAGAAGGACACCCTGAGGGTGCTCCGCGAGGAGGGCTGGCTCGACCGCTCGCACGTCAAGCGGAAGCTGGTGATCCAGAGCTTCGGCGCGGACAGCGTGAAGGCCGTCCACCAGCAGCGGCCGGACGTCGTCACCGGGTTCCTCGGTACGCCCGCGGTCGCCGAGCTGCCTGCCTACGCGGCCTTCACCGACCAGATCAACCCCGCCCACACGACGATCACGGCCGACTATGTGGCCGCTGTGCAGCGGCTCAAGGGCGCGCACGGCAAGCGCCTCCAGGTCCACACCTGGACCGTGAACGACGCGGCCGGCGCAACGCGGGTCGACGGGTTCGGGGTGGACGGGATCATCACCAACAACCCGGACATCGTGCGCGACGCCGTGAGCTGATCACCCGACGCCGGCGGTGACCCGCCGGGTGCCCGGGAGGGCGCCCGGCGGGCATTGTCAGTGGCCGGTCGTACGGTTGTCCCCATGAAGAGCTTCGAGTGGACCGTCGTGGACACGGCCATCGGGCCGCTGCTTCTCGCCGCGACGGACCGGGGCCTGGTCAGCGTGGTCTTCCATGCCGACCGGGCCGTCCGGGACAAGGCGCTGCGCGAGCTGGCCGGCCGGCTCGGTGCCGACCCCGTCGAGGTCTCGGTGACCGCCGGTGCGCCGAGCCCGCTCGCCGAGCCGATACGCCAGCTCGACGCGTACTTCGCGGGTGAGCTGCGCGAGTTCGCGCTGCCGCTCGACTGGTCGCTGTCGGGCGGGTTCAACCGCGAGGTGCTGCGGGAGCTGGCGGCCGGTGTTCCCTACGGCTCGGTCGTGGGGTACGGGGAGCTGGCGGCCCGGGTCGGCCGGCCCGGGGCGGCGCAGGCCGTGGGGGCGGCGATGGGCTCGAATCCGCTCCCGGTGGTGGTGGCGTGCCACCGGGTGGTGGAGACGGACGGCAAGCTGGGCGGCTTCGGCGGCGGACTGGAGACCAAGCGGAAGCTGCTGGCGCTGGAGGGAGTGCTTCCGGAGCCGCTGTTCTGAGCCCGGGGCCTCCGGAGGCCCCTGGGGGCACCTGGGGCCGGGCGCCCATGCGCCTGGGCTCCCATATGCGCGTGAGCCCACAGGCCCGTCGGCCCGCAGGCCCGTGCGTTCATGGGTGCCGGGGTGTGGGACGGCCGGGCCGGGGGACCCGCTGCCCTGGCCGGTGCCCGGCGAGGGCCCTGTCCGGTGCCGGCGAGAGGGCGAGCCAGCGGGTCCGGGCATGGCCATGCATGACCGGGCATGACCGGGCGCCACTGTCGTACGAAAGTACGAGCTGGCACACTACGCAAGTGATCACCAGCTCTGACTCATCCGACATATCCGACGGGGAGCCATCCCGGTCCGGGTCCCCCGCGACCGGGACCCCGACCGACCGGACTCCGGCCTTCCGCCCGGTGTCCGACGACGAGCTGCCCGCGCTGCGCCGACGGGTCACCGCCGTCCTCGTGGCCAGTCAGATCCTCGGCGGACTCGGCATCGCGATCGGGGTGGCGCTGGCCGCGGTGCTGGCACAGCGGGTCAGCGGGTCCGAAGCGCTGTCGGGACTCGCGTCGACCGCGAATGTGGCCGGGACGGCGCTGCTGTCCGCGCCGCTCGCCGCGCTGATGACCGCGCGCGGTCGCCGGCCCGGACTCGTCCTCGCCTATGCGATCGGCGCGGCGGGCGCGGGTGTGGTGGTGCTGGCAGCCGTCATCGAGAACTTTCCGCTGCTGCTCGCCGGTATGGCAGCGTTCGGCGCGGCGTCCCTGGCGAACCTCCAGGCGAGGTTCGCCGCGGCCGATCTGGCCGTGCCGGAGCGGCGCGGGCAGGCGATCTCCCTCGTCGTCTGGGCCACCACGATCGGTGCGGTGCTCGGCCCCAATGTCGCGGCCCCGGCGGGCCGCAGCGTCTCCGGGCTCGGCATCCCGGCCGAGGCGGGCCCGTTCCTCTGGGCGGGCGGTGTCTTCATCGTCTCCGGCATCCTGGTTCAGGTGCTGCTGCGGCCCGATCCGCTGACGACCGCCCGTGCGCTGGCCCCCGCCGAGCCCTCCGCCGACAGCCACTCACTGCGGGCCGGGATGCGGGCTGTACGGGAGTCGCCGATGGCGCGGCTCGCGCTGGTCACCGTCGCCGTCTCACACACGGCGATGGTGGGGATCATGTCAATGACCCCGGTGGCGCTCAGCCACCACGGCGCGGGCATCCAGCTGATCGGCCTGGTCATCAGCGTCCATATCGCGGGCATGTACGCGTTCTCCCCCGTGATGGGCTGGCTGACGGACCGGTTCGGCCGCCTCGCGGTGATCGGGCTCACCGCCGGGCTCCTCTCCCTGGCGGCCCTCCTGGCCGGTACGGCGGGGTCGAGTCACACCCAGACCGCAGCCGGGCTGTTCGTCCTCGGCCTCGGCTGGTCGGCGGGCGTGGTCTCCGGCTCCGCCCTGCTCACCGACGCCGTGCCCCAGCCCGCGCGCGCCGCCGCACAGGGCCTGTCCGACATGGTCATGAACGCGGCGGCGGGCATCGGCGGCGTCTTCGCCGGCCTGATCGTCGCGCAGGCCGGATACGGCTGGCTGAACGTGGCCGGCGCGTGTCTGCTGATCCCCATGGCCGGCCTGGCGATGCGCCGGGCGATCGCCGGCGGGACTTGATGTGCCCGCCCCCGTACGGGCTGACCGGACCGGGCCCCGGAAGTGGTCACCTCCGGGACCGGGCCGCGCCCTCGGCCCGGACCCGCGGCGCGGGCGGTCGCCCCACAGGGTGGTGACCCGCCGCGCGGGCGGTCGACCCACAGCGCGGGCGGTCGGGGTCAGGGCGCGGACGCAGCCGCCGTGCGTGCCCTCAGGAGGGGCTGGAAGAAGCCCGAGCGGTCCGGGTCGTACCAGACGGGGTCGATGAAACCCGCCGCCGTCACCAGGTCGGATGTCACGTCCTGGGTGAGCGCCCTGCTCGGCGATGTTCACGTCCCAGTCCGCGTACATCAGGTCGTAGTCGGCCGCCAGATCGTCGTAGAACCGTCTCGTCGCTGACTCCGCTGGCTCCGCCGACTGCGCCGACTCATCCACGACACCCAGGCCAACCGGGGCGTGGGCTGTGCGAATACGGCGATGTGAGGGTTTGAGCGGCATCCGTGCGTGCCAGGGTTGGGACATGCTGCTCACTCAGATGTCCGAGGAAGTAAGTGAAGCGCTCGCCGCACACCGGCCGGTCGTTGCCCTGGAGTCCACGATCATCGCCCATGGCCTCCCCCGGCCGCGCAATCTGGCCGTCGCGGCGGAGCTGGAAGGGCTGGTGCGGTCCGAGGGCGCCGTCCCCGCCACGGTCGCCGTGCTCGACGGCCGGATCCATATCGGCCTGGACAAGCACCGGCTGGAGCGGGTCGCCCATGAGGACGGCGTACGCAAACTGGGCCGGCGGGACCTCGCACCCGCCGTGGCGGCGCTGGCGAGCGGGGCGACAACGGTGTCGGCGACCGCCTTCCTGGCCGCACGGGCCGGAATCCGGGTCTTCGCGACCGGAGGGCTCGGCGGGGTGCACCGCGAATGGACGCACTCACAGGACGAGTCGGCGGATCTTCGGGTCCTGGCGCAGACGCCGATCACGGTGGTGTGCGCGGGAGTGAAGTCGGTTCTGGACGTTCCGGCGACGCTCCAGCGGCTGGAGACCCTGGGGGTAAGCGTCCTCGGGTACGGGACGGACCGATTCCCCGGCTTCTATCTGGCGGCCTCCGGGGAGCCGGTCGACTGGACGGTCCACTCACCGGAGGAGGTGGCGGAGGTGGTGCACGCGCGCGAGGCGCTCGGCGCCCCCGAGTCGGCGCTCGTCGTCGCCAACCCGGTCCCGGAGTCGGAGCAACTCGATCCGGCCCTGCACGACCGGGTGCTCGGCGAGGCGCTGGACGAGTGCCGGGAGCGGGGCATCGTCGGGCAGGGCGTCACGCCGTTCCTGCTGGACTTTCTGACGCGCCGGACGGATGGGGCATCGCTGGAGGCCAATGTGTCGGCGGTACGCGGAAATGTGCGCCTGGCCGCCCGGATCGCCGCGGCGCTGTGACCGGTGACGGCGGCGGGCCCCCCACCGCGGACCCGGCCCACCGCGGACCCGGCCCGCCGGGGACAGGGGACACCGGCTCCGGCGCCCTGCCGGCCCGACCAACCCCACTGGCCCCCCTGCTCCACCGGTCTCCTGGGTGCCCCCGACCCCACCGGCCCCACCCAGCCGCCCGGTGCCGTCCGGTGCCACCCGGTGCCGTCCCTGGGCCGGTTGACCCGACCGCCGCCCCGGCTACCCCATCCCGCCCCACGCCGGACGACGCGGGCCGTCGGCGCGTACGAGCACATCGGCGGTGCCCGCCGGATCGACCTCCTCCTCGTACCGCTGAAACGCCGGGAGGGTCCAGTGGTCGCCGGCGTCGGTACGGCGTCGCAGGGCCGCGGGCGACAGCCGCAGATGCACGGTCAGGTCGAACGGAAACCAGTGCCCGAGCAGAAGCGGCCCGTACAGCAGCAGCACCCCGCCCGGCGGCAGCGCCTTCCGCGGGCTGCGGGTCGCCCGGTCGGTGCGGGGATCCCACAGGTCGGGCAGCACGAGCCCGCTGCCGTCCGGCTCCAGCGGCCCGAAGACCTCCCGCCACAGCGCGCCGATGTCGAACCAGCCGCTGTAGTACGTATCGGGGTCCTCGCGCCCGTACTCGTACCGCAGGGAAGCGGGCCGCAGAAAACCGTCGGTGCCGATGGCGAGGACACCGCGCCCCCGCAGCCGCAGCGCCTCCTCGATCCGCGCGGCGAGTTCCCCGGGGCGCGCGGCGGGAGCCCCGTCCACGGCTACGCGCAGCCAGGGGCTCCCTTTCCCGTTCCCGGCCCCCTGACCAGCCCCCGGCCCGGCCCCCGGACTGTTCTCCTGCCCGATCTCCGGACCGGCGTCCAGGATGCTGTCGGCGACGGCGTCGGTCAGCCGCTCCCAGGTGATCGCTTCGAGTCGCACGGGTCCATCATCGGCCAGACCCGCGCATCAGAGCGCCGCCCGGCGCACGACTGCCTTGAACCGCCCCCAGCGCAACACCCCGCGCCCGCCCGGTACCGCCGCTACTCACCCGCGCAGGACGGTGCCTCCGCGTCCTCCGACAGCGGATCGCCCTTCGGCACCAGATAGGTCGCGTAGAGCACCACCGGCTCGGTGCCGAGATTGCGTCCTATGTGCCGGTGCCGTCGGCCAGAGGGCTCTATGAAGGCGGATCCGGCGGGGGACACTTCCACGGAACAATCCCTGAGGGTCCGCGTCAGCGTCCCCGATTTGACGACGACCAGGAGCTGCCCCGCGTGGTGGTGCCAGCCGGTGGAACCACCGGGGTCGATGGTGATCGTGCTGACGACGACATCCGTACGGCCCTTGGAACGCAGCCTCAGGGGCGCGTCGGACGAACCCTGGGCGAGCACCGTGCCCGAGACGCCGCTGCCGGGTGTGGCGTTCGCCGATGACGGCACGGTGGCGACCGCGGCGAGACATCCCGCCAGTGCCATCGCACCCCGCGCCCGCCGCGCGGCGTCCGCGCACCCTTTCGTGTTCCCCTTGGTGTTCCCCTCGGTCGCACCGGCCGCGCCGATCGCACCGGCCGTACTCGCCGCACTGCCCACCGGTCCGCTGTTAACCACCATGGCACCCTCCAACTCGTCGGCACGGCACCGGTGTTCCCTCGCCGAACGCCAGCCCGTGAGGTGTCGTGAAACGGCGGTCACGCTACCGAAATCAGGGCCGGGTCAGGGACGGAACGCGCCGAAGACGACAGCAGGCCGCCATCGGGCGTCAGGGGTGATCGAGGTGTCCGGACATGGGAGCGGGCCCGGAGGCGTAGCCGACCTCCGGGCCCTTGATGTGCCACCCATACAGCACGTCGGCACGCTTGAGGACCCGAGTCAGTCGTCATGTCGTCGCGTCCTGCCTTTGGACCACCGCACATCGAGCTGTGCGGGCCGGACTTGAACCGGCACTTCGACGTCCCAGGGCTCGGGCCCGGTCGATCCGACGATCGGCGGCGAATACTGAATCTGGAGCAATAGTCTGAGTTTGACGGCGGTCTGCCTCTGCCTGGCTTGGGCTACCGCGACCCGCACTGTGTGCTTCGTAGTGCCGCGGGGAGGATTCGAACCTCCACTGGAACCGCGCAATCACGACAAGCCTCAGTTTCAGCTTGCGCTCCTCGCGCACCCCGCCCACGCTCAATGCGCGAACGGGGAGTATGGAGGCTACCCGAACAGGTAGCCGAACACCGCATCACCCACCCGCTGGTCGGTGACCTCCGCGCCATTGGCCTCCTCGCGCGCGAACTTCACGGCCTGCTGGAGCTTCTCCACCCGCTCCAGCAGCTCGTTCACCCGCCGGGCCGGCAGCGCGCCGGAGAACTTCACCGTCGTCCAGTAGCCGACCGGTATGTCCTCGTAGTACACCTCGACCTGCGCCGGGTGCTTCTCGGTCGCCTCTGCCTTCACATGGTTACGCGGGACCTTCTTCGTCCGCAGCGTACGCACGGCCTCCGTCTTCCAGGCATCGGTCGACGGGTCCTGCGTCCAGGACTCCGAGGCGTCCAGCACCGGAAGCTTGCGGACAAAGGTGTTGAGGTCCGTCAACTGCTTCTCCAGGAAGAGGAGATACGCCACCGGCACCGCACTCACCAGCACCCGGCCGTCGACCGTCACATCGGCGCGCGCTTCGCAGTTCGCCCAGTCCTTGGTAGCGGTCACGTCGAAGAGCCTGGTCAGCGTCCTCGCCGTCTCGCGCAGCACATCCTCGGCCTTGACCTGGACCCGCGTGGACTCCGGCGGCAGCTGCTCGCCCTCCTCGTCCTTCGGCTGGTACGTGCGCGAAATACCGGCGAGCAGCGCGGGCTTCTGGAGCCCGTGGTGGGCCGCCGTCAGGTCCTGGTGCGCCTTGGACTTCACGCCCTTCTCGACGGCGATGATCTGATTGAGTTTCGTTGTCGCCACGCGATCAAGCTAACAGCACCACCGGGCCTTGCTCGACCGAATATTCGTAGCCTCGGTCAGGGTTTTCGTTCGGTTCGGACGGGATGTCCGCACCCTCTTCTACGGCGCCGGGCGACCCCGCGCGCGACGGCGCCGGCCCGCTCCGGGCAGCCGCGCCAGGCAGCCGCACCGGGCGCGGGTCTTCGCTTCAGTAGCGCACCGGAAGGGCGACCAGCCCCCGGGCGCGGGTGGACGGCCGCCGGCGCAACTCGCGCTCGTCGACGTCCAGTGCGAGCCGGGGAAAGCGCTCCAGCAGCGCGGTGAGGGCGACTTCGGTCTCCAGGCGTGCCAGGGGCGCCCCGATGCAGTAGTGGATACCGTGCCCGAGCGCGACATGGCCCGAGGTGTCACGGTCCGGATCGAAACTGTCGGGGTCGGGGTAGCGGCCCGGGTCGCGGTTGGCGGAGGAGAGGGCGAGCATGACGGTCTCCCCCGCCGGGACCCTCACCCCGCCGATCGTCAGATCCTCGACGGGGAACCGGCGCAGGGCCAGCATCGCCGGACCGTCGTAACGGAAGATCTCCTCGACCACCGCCCCGATCCGGCCCGGCTCCGCCCGCAGCGCGGCCAGTTGGGCGGGATGGCGGAACAGCGCGAGGACCGCGTTGCCGATGACCTGCACGGTGTTCTCGTATCCGGCGAAGAGGATGAGGAACGCCAGCGACATCAACTCGTCCTCGCTGAGCCGGTCGTCCTTCTCCTCGCCGGCCTCCCCGCGCACCGCGATCAGCGCGGACAGCAGATCGTGGGGTTCCTCGCCGGGCTCCGCGCGCTTGTGCGCGAGG
>NZ_JBSGUP010000219.1:0-11783 GCF_053607985.1 Streptomyces sp. NPDC055078 | reverse complement strand
TCCCTCCTCGACGGCACGGGGGTCATGGCGGCTCTGGCGGCTCTGGCGGCCGTGGAACGGGCGCCGGAGCCGGTGAACCCGAGGCCGGAGACCCCGGGCGGTATACCGGAGAGCTTCGCCGAGGAGGAGGGCGGTCTGCCTCTGCTGCCCTCGGCGCACCGGCTGCGCGCGGCGGCGGTACCGGTCGAGCGGCTCCAGGAATCCGTACTCCTCGATGTCCCGGCGGGGCTCGCGTCCGTGCCCTTGAGGCGGGCCGTGGCACGGCTCGCCCGCAGGCACGCGGCGCTGCGGCTGCGGCTGCACCGGGTGGACGGGATCTGGTCGCAGGAGATCCTGCCGTCCGCGCTCGCCCCCGCCGTGGTCGATCCGGACACCCTGCGCCGCGTGGACGCCACCGGTCTCGGCCCTGCCGCGCTCGCCCGGGTGATAGCGGCCGAGGCCCGTTCGACGGCGCTCGCGCTGTCCCCCGGAACGGGTGCGGTGCTGCGCGCGGTCTGGTTCGACGCGGGTCCTGACGTACCCGGACGGCTGCTGCTCACCGCGCATCTGCTGACCGTGGACGACGCCTCCTGGGAGCTGCTGATCCCCGAACTGGCCGCGCTGTGCACCGCCCTGTCGGACGGTCGCGAGCCACCGTATCCGGCGTCCGCCGGGGGGCTGCGGAGCTGGGCGGCCGGTCTCCTCGGCCAGGCCCAGAGCCGGGAGCGGGCCGCTGAACTCCCGTACTGGCGCTCTCTGCTCGGCACCCCGGGCACCCCGCCGGCCGCGTGGGGCGAGCGGCCAGGACCGGAGCTGGAGACCACGATCCCGCTGCCGGCCGACGCCGACCAGGCCCGCCTTGACGCAACCGTGCTGGCCGCCCTGGCGCTGGCGGCGGAGCGGGAGCCCCGGCTGCGCGGCGACGCCACCGGCCCCGGGCTCCTGGTCGAGGCCGAACTGCCGAGTCCGCTGCGCCCGCCGCACCTCGTCGGCAGGCTCACCACCGTCCGGCCGGTACGGCTCGATCCGGCCGGGCCGAGGGGCGGGTCGGACCGGGAGTCGCTGGACCGGGAGTCACCAGGTCCGGAGTCGCTGGACCGGGAGCCCCTGCGCCGGGAGTCCCTGCGCCGGAAGAGGACGGGCCGCGAGCTGCCGGACCGGGAGTCGCTGGACCCGGAGTTGCTGGACCGGGTCGCGTCCGCGCTCGCGGCCGTACCCGACGGTGGGCGGGGACATGAGGAACTGCGCCATCTCAACCCCCAGACCGCGCCCGCTCTCGCGGACGCACCCCACGCCGTCGTCCGCTACACCCGGCACCGCGCCGAGAGCGCGTCGCCCGGACCGCCCGGCTGGCGCCGGGCGCCCGCCGAAGCCCGCGCGGCACTGCGTTCCGCGCTGGCGCTCGTGGCCGGTACCGAACCGCCCCTGTCCGGCCCGCTGGAGGTGACGGCCCGGACCCGCCCGGGCGTCCTGGTCCTCCGCTGGCGCTGGGCGGGCGGTCTGTTCACCGACGAGGAGGCCCGGACCCTCACCACCCGTACCACCGAGATGATCACCACCGCCGTCAACCCGCACGGCATCAGCACCAGCACCAGCACCAGCACCAGCACCACAGAAGAGGAGACCGCCTCATGACCGCCACCAACCCCTTCGAGGACCCCGACGCCCGCTACTTCGTCCTGGTCAACGCGGAGAACCAGCACTCCCTGTGGCCCGCCTTCGCCGAGGTCCCCGCGGGCTGGACCGTCGTCCACGGCGAGGACTCCCGCGAGGGCTGCGCGCAGTACGTCGACACCCACTGGACGGACATGCGCCCGGCAAGCCTGACCACGAAGCCCTGACGCGGGCCGCATCCCCCTTTCCTGGGGCTCCGCCCCAGACCCCGCGCCTCAATCTCCCCCAGAGCTTCGCCTGGGAGGGACCCCCAGGCGGGGCTGAATTTGCTGACCCGGGCGCGCACATCCAGCCCGTCCGGCGATTGAGGACGGACCCTCGGGCACAAGGGCGCGCACAAAAACGGGCCTGCGGTCCAGGGGCGTGTATTAAGCCCGTCCGGCGATTGAGGACACGCCCCGCACCCTCTTCGACAGCACCCGCGACCCCCGCCGAGGATCAAGCGCGTCCGCCCACGCCGGGGGCGCCAGCCGGATGGGGGCGTGGGTGAAGCCGTGGCGCAGGAAGAGCCGGCCCCCGCCGCTGGTCGCGGTGAAGACGGCGTGCATGGAGCGGGCGGCGGCCTCGGTGAGGGCCGCGCACAGGAGGGCGGAGCCCACGCCCCGGCCCTGACTGCGCGCGGAGACGCAGAAGTTGTAGAGGACACCGCAGGGGTCGCCGGAGCCCTCCGAGGCCGGGGGGTACGTCCGTAGGCCAAGGCAGCCGTCGAGAGTGCCGTCGGGGTGGTCGACCACGAGGAAGCCCGGGGCTTCGGTGGCGTAGAGCGAGGGCGGGCGTTCGCGCAGGGCGCCGCTCAGGAAGAACGGGTGGGACAGGGTGTAGAGGGCCTCGGCGTCCGCATGGGCGGCCCGGCGCACTGGCGGGTGGGGCGGCGGGGCAGAGGTGTGCGGCGGGGCAGGGGTGTGCGGCCAGGCCGTGGACACCGTGATCAATGGGGTTCCCTCTCCTCGGTCCCACGGGGTGCGTCGGTGCGCTCGGGGGCGCGGGGACATGACCGGATCCACCCGAAAACTTAGGCAAGGCTTGCCTAAGCGATTGCTAGATTACGACATCGGTGAACCCCGGCCCCAACGGGGGGACTCCCAAGAGAGGCCGACCAGTTGCGGCACTTCCGGATCGACACCCTCCGGCTTGACTTTGCCCGAGGAGAGATAGTTAGGTGAGCCTTACCTAAACTCCGCCATGGAGTCGCGGAGTCCCGTCAGGGAGAGGACACAGACGATGGCCGACACGGCCCATCAGGAATCCGGCACGGACCAGGCGTTCGCTCAGGGTGCCTTCCCCCTGGAGCGGCTCACCCGCGACGTCGCCGAGATGCTCTATGTCGAGACCGGGGAAGTCTCCGTGGAGGACAGTCTGCTCGACCAGGGCCTCGACTCGATCCGTCTGATGACCCTGGTCGAGAACTGGCGGGCCGACGGGGCACGGATCAGCTTTGTCGACCTCGCCGAGCGGCCGACCCTCAAGGAATGGGCCGAACTGCTGCGGACGCGCGCCTGACCCACCGGAGCCGGAACCGCCGGAGCCGCAGGAACCGCAGGAACCGCAGGAACCGCAGGAACCGCAGGAACCGCAGGACGACCCGAACCACCGTACGCCGGAACCGATTCCCGACAGCGAGGACCGGACAGCAGAAGCCCGGACAGAGCCGGCCGGACAGCGGCAACCGGACAGCGAAGCCGCCGTACAGAACAGGCCACGGACAAGACAGGCCCCGAAGCCCAGCCCGACAGCGCGGTCGGCGGGCGCGGGGCCACGCACCCATGGAATCCGCCGTGCGGCGGCCGGCCGGTGCATCGACGCTACGGAGGAACACTCATGGGTGAGAGGCTGCGGGCCGAGGGCCTGACCCTGGCCTACGACCGGCGCGTGGTGGCCGAGCGGCTCGGGATCGGCATCCCCGACGGATCGCTGACGGTGATCGTCGGCCCCAACGCCTGTGGCAAGTCCACCCTGTTGCACGCCCTCGCACGGATCATCAAGCCCCAGCGGGGCGCGGTCCTGCTCGACGGCCGGCACATCGCGTCGATGTCCCCGAAGGCGCTCGCCCAGCAGTTGGGGCTGCTCCCCCAGTCGCCGACCACACCCGACGGGATCACCGTCGCGGACCTGGTCGCGCGGGGGAGGTTCCCGTACCAGAAACTGCTGCGCCAGTGGTCGGCCGATGACGACACGGCCGTGGTGGCGGCGATGAACTCCACCGGGGTCGCCCCGCTCGCCCACCGCCTCGTGGACGAACTCTCCGGCGGTCAGCGCCAGCGGGTCTGGCTCGCCATGGCGCTCGCCCAGGAGACGCCGATCCTGTTGCTGGACGAGCCGACCACCTTCCTCGACATCGCCCACCAGGTCGATGTGCTCGACCTGTGTGCCGAACTGCGCGAAGAGCGGCGGCGGACCGTGGTCGCGGTGCTGCACGACCTCAACCACGCCTGCCGGTACGCCACCCATCTGATCGCCATGCGCGACGGGAAGGTGGTCGCCGAGGGGGCGCCCGGCGACATCGTCACCGCCGAGCTGGTCGAGGACGTCTTCGGGCTGCGCTGCCGGATCATCGTCGATCCCGAGACAGGGACCCCGCTGGTCCTGCCGCTGGCCCGGCAGTCCCGGACGGACCGGGACCGCGCGCTGACGGGAGCGCCGCGTGCCAGTGCGTGATCTCCTCATCGACATCGGGCCACTGCGGTCGAGCAACGACTTCCGCGCGATCTTCATCGCGCGTGTGGTGTCGCTGTTCGGCCTCGGAATGGCGACGGTCGCGCTCTCCGCGCAGGTCTACGAACTGACCCGGTCGACCCTCCAGGTCGCCGTGGTCAGCATGATCATGAGTGTGACGGTGCTGCTCGGCTCCCTGTGGGGCGGGGTGATGGCCGACCGGATGGACCGGCGGCGGATCATCGTCTGTGCCCGGGGCGCCGCCGCACTCGCCTTCGCGGGTCTGGCCGCCAACGCGTTCGCGTCCGATCCCTCGATCTGGGCCATCTATCTGTGCGTGGCGTGGGACGGACTCGCCACCGGGGTCAGCGTCACCGCCCTGATGGCCGTCGCGCCCACGCTCGTACGCCCCGACCAACTCCCCGCCGCCGGGGCCCTGATCTCCCTGACCGGTGAGATCGGCTCCATCGTGGCGCCCTTCCTGGGCGGTGTGCTGCTCGCCGCCTGGGGGCCGGGCCCGGTCTTCGCCTTCGCCGCCGTCACCACGGCGATCACCACGTTCCTGATCTCCCGTATCCGCGCGCTGCCGCCGGTCGTGGACGACGATGACGAGGACGGTGAGACGGACACCGGGTCGCTGCTGGTGGCCTTCAAATACGCCTGGCACAACAAGGTCGTCGGCGGTCTGCTGACGCTGGGCAGTGTGACGGCGCTGTTCACCATGCCGGTCGTCCTCTTCCCGGAGATGGTCGACAAGCAGTTCGGCGGTGGCGAGGTCATGCTCGGGCTGCTCTACACCGCCCCGGCGATCGGCTCGGTCGTCCTGGGGGCCACCAGCGGCTGGCTCACCCGCGCACCCCGGCCCGGCAACCTCCTGCTGGCCGCCGCGTTCGTCGGCGGGCTCGCAACCATCGGCTTCGGCCTCAGCGGCCACATCGCCGTCGCGTTCGCCGCCCTGATCGTCGTCGGCGCGGCCGGCACGGTCTACGAGATCCTTGAGTACGCCCTCGTGCAGCACAACACACCCGACCGCCTGCGGGGCCGGATCGTCAGCGTCATCACCACCCAGGACACCACGGGTGACGTCGTGGGCGATGTCGAAGTGGCCCTGGTCGCCAGGTGGTTCAGCCCGGCGGGCGCCGCCGTGGTCAACGGTGTGATCTGTGCGGCGGCGGCCCTGGTGATCGCCGTGGCGGTGCCCGGCCTGCGGCGGGCCACCCTCCCCCACGAGAGCGACGAGGACGAGTCCCCTTCCGGGCCGGGGCCCCCCTCCGAACCCGGGTCTCCTTCCGAACCCGGGTCCCCTTCCGAACCCGGGTCCGGCAGCGGCACTCCGTCCGCGCCGCCCGGCACCGGCGGCGACACCTCGTCCGCTCCCGGGTCCGGCAGCGGTCTCGCCAAAGCGACCTCCTGACCCGCCCGGCACCTCCCCGCCCCTCCCCCGACCCAGCAGTCCGTCCCCGACCCAGCAGTCCGTCCGCGACCCGCGGACCGAGAAAGGCAGAACCCTCATGTTCCGAAACCGTGCGCACGGGACGCCCCTGGCGCGTATCCCTGGCAGCCGTACGGCCCGCCTGCGCCGGGCCGCGGCCTCCCTGGTCGCCGCGGTGGCCGTCACCCTCACGGCGTCCTGCTCCACCACGACGGACAGCAGCGGCGCCGGGGAGAAGAAGGACGGCGCGTCGGCCACCCGCACCGTGCAGACGCCCGGCGGCCCGGTGAAGATACCCACCGAGCCGAAGCGCATCATCGGCCTGTCCTACGCGGCCTCCTGGATGCTCGACACCAGTGTGCCGATGGTCGGTGTCACCGATATCGACGAGGGCGCGCTCACGGCGGAGCAGAAGGCCGCCGTGAAGAAGATGACGATCGTCGGCGAGGGCAACGAGCTGAACTTCGAGAAGATCGCCTCCCTCAACCCCGATCTGATCGTCATCTCCTCGCCGAAGCACGTCCCCTTCAACATCGACAAACTCAAGCCGATCGCGCCGGTCCTCTCGTTCCCCATCGCCCAGCCATCCGACCTGCTGCCGTCCTCGCTGAAGGTGATCGACGCGGCGGGCCGGGGCGACAAGGGCACGGAGTTCAAGAAGACGTACGACGACAAGATCGCCAAGATCAAGTCCACCCATGCCGACAAGCTCGCGAGGACCAACTGGGGCATCGTCAACTCCGGTGAGGCGGGCAAGTACTCGGTCTACACGGAGACCTCCTGGCTCGGTGTGGTCGCCCATGGCATCGGCGCGAAGTTCGCCCCGGTCGCGGGCGCTCCGAAGGGTGAGTTCTCCTATGATCTCTCCTTCGAGGAGATCGGCAAGCTGAAGGACGCCGACGTCATCCTTGTCGACGGCGACGGCGAGGCCGGAGCCCCGGTCGCCGAGACCAAGTCCCTTGTCGCGCAGAAGAACTGGTCCGCGCTCAAGGCCGCCAAGAACAAGCAGGTCCACCCGGTGCCCGGCTTCTTCGTGGACAGCTACCCCGATGGCAGCAGGACTCTCGACCAGCTCGACCGGATTCTCACCTCGCTCCCCTGACCGTGTGGCGGGTGCCGCCTCCGCCCGGCAGGGGCGGCACCCCCACCGCCAACCAGTCCCACCCGCGCCGCCGGAGCCGTAACCCCTCGCCCCGCCGGCCTCCACTGCCCGCCGTCTGAGCCGTAGCCCCCGTCCGACCGACCTCCGCCGACCGCCGACCACCCGTCCCGCCGACCTCCGCCGACCCGTCGCGTCCGACACCTGGAGCAAGATCCCATGACCGAGCGTGCTTCCCAGCGTCTTCCTCTCACCGGGGCCCAGACCGGCGTCTGGTACGGGCAGAAGCTCGACCCCGCGTCCCCGGTCTACAACGTCGGACAGTATGTGGAGATCGACGGGCCCCTCGATCCGGAACTCCTCGCACGCGCGATACGGCTCACGGTCGCCGAGGCCGAGGCCCTGACCGTACGGTTCACCGAGTCCGGCACCGGCGAACCCGTCCAGCTCACCGGTCCCCACCCCGGCGGCGAACCCCCGGTCGGGATCGTGGACCACACGGCCGCCCCCGACCCGTACACCGCCGCGCTCGCCCGGATGCGCGCCGACATGGACCGGCCTGCCGACCCGGCGACGGAACCCCTGTACGCCTTCGAACTGCATCGCGTCGGCCCCGACCGCACCCTGTGGTACCAGCGGGCCCACCACATCGCCCTCGACGCCTACGGCTTCTCCCTCGTCTCCCGCCGCACCGCCGAGGTCTATACGGCGCTGGTGTGCGGCGACGAACCCGCGCCCACCCCCTTCGGCGCGCTGGCCGACGTGGTCGATGAGGAGCGGCTCTACCGCGAATCCGGGCGTTGCGCGGAGGACCGCGCCTACTGGCTCTCCCGGCTCGCCGACCACCCGGAGCCGGAGCCGCTGAGCGGGGCGTCCTTCCCGGCATCCCACACCTTCCTGCGCGACGGTGCCACCCTCTCCGCCGACACCACCGCCGCTCTGTTCGCCATCGCCCGCACCGCGCGCGGGAGCTGGGCCGATGTGGTGACGGCCGCGTTCGCCGCGTATCTCAGCCGCTCCACCGGCAGCCGCGACGTACTGCTGTCGCTGCCCGCCATGGCCCGGCTCGGCACGGCCGCGCTGAAGGTGCCGGCGATGGTCGTCAATGTGCTGCCCCTGCGGGTGGCGGTGCGGCCAGGTGCGCCGATCGCGGAACTCGTCGCCGAGGTCGCGGGACACATCCGGGCTCTGCGCCGCCACCAGCGCTACCGCGCCGAGGACATCCGCCGCGACCTCGGACTCGTAGGACGCGAACAAGGGCTCCTCGGCCCCATGGTGAATGTCAAGGCGTTCGACAACGCCCTCGACTTCGCCGGGACCCCCGGCACGGTCCACAATGTCGCCGCCGGGCCGGTGGACGACATCACCCTGGGGCTCTACCACGACGCCGGGACGGGCCGTATCCGCTTCGAGTTCGACGGCAACCCGCGCGCGTACGACCCCGGGACGCTGGCGGCCCGCTGTGCCGAGTTCGCGCAGTTCCTCGCCGAGGCGGGCGCGGCGGGACCCCGGACCCCGGTCGGCCGGATCGATCTGCTGCCCGCAGCCGCCCGCGCGGCGGCGCTAGGCGCCGGGAACGACACGGCACACCGGGTGACCGGCCGCACCGTCGTGGACGCCTTCGCGGAACAGGCCGGGGCGCACGGCGCTCTCCCCGCCGTCGTCGCCGACACCACGCTCACCTACGCCGAACTCGACGCGCGCGCCGACCGGCTGGCGCGGCTGCTGATCGACCGGGGCGTGGGCCCCGAGGGGATCGTCGCTCTCGCCCTGCCCCGCTCGGCGGATCTGATCGTCGGCGCCCTCGCCGTACTGAAGGCGGGCGGCGCGTATCTGCCGCTCGATCTCGACTACCCGGCCGACCGCCTGGAGTTCATGGTCACCGATGCCCGACCGGTGTGCACCCTGACCACGCTCGCCACCGCCGCCGTTGCACCCGATGTACGCGGTGTGGAGACCGTCGTCCTGGACGCGCCGGACACGCTCGCCGCCCTCGCCGCCCTCGCCGAACTGCCCGCGACACCCGCCGGGACGCGAGTCGGGACGCCGGTCGGGGGACGAGTCGGAGCGCGGCTGCACGGCGACCATCCGGCGTATGTCATCTACACCTCCGGGTCCACGGGCCGCCCCAAGGGCGTCGTCGTCCCGCACGCCGCGCTCGCCAACTTCCTGGAGATGCAGACCGAGGCCCTGGCGCTGGCGGCCGGTGACCGGCTGGTCGCCGTCACCACCATCTCCTTCGACATCGCCGCGCTGGAGATCTGGACCCCGCTGCTCAGCGGGGCGACCGTCGTCCTCGCCGACCGCGACACCGTACGCGACCCGGCGGCGCTCGCCGCCCTCGTGGACACCCAGCGGCCCGCCGTCATGCAGGCCACCCCCTCGCTGTGGCACGCCCTCCTGGAGGACGGCCGCCCGCGCACCCTCGGCGATGTGCGGGTCCTCGTCGGCGGTGAGGCGCTGCCCGCCGATCTCGCCGAACGGCTGACCCGCGCCGCCCGTTCCGTCACCAATGTCTACGGGCCGACGGAGGTCACCATCTGGGCGACCTCCGCCGCCCTCGCCCCGGACCACACCGGCGCCCCCGACATCGGCACCCCGTTCTGGAACACCCGGGCGTACGTCCTGGACAGCGCGCTCCGGCCCGCACCGCCCGGCCGCCCCGGTGAGCTGTATCTGGCGGGCGCCCAGCTCGCCCGCGGTTATCTCGGCCGGCCTGCGCTGACATCGGAGCGCTTTGTCGCCGACCCGTACGGCGAGCCCGGGAGCCGGATGTACCGCACCGGGGACCTGGTGCGCCACCGCCCGGGCGACCCGAGTGGCCGGATCGACTTCATCGGCCGCGCCGACGACCAGGTGAAGGTACGCGGCTTCCGTATCGAACTGGGTGAGATCGAGAGCGCCCTGGGCGCTGCGGATTCCGTGGGCCGCGCGGTGGTGGTGGTCTGCGAGGACCGGCCGGGCGCACAGCATCTGGTGGGCTATGTGACGGCGTCGGCAGCGGAAGCGCCTCCGGAGCCGGGCACCAGTACCCACCCGGACCCGGGCCAGCCGGGTTCCGCTCATCCGGGTCCCGGCCACCCCGGCTCCGGCCACCCCGGCTCCGGACAGCCGCTCGACCCCGCCGGGCTGCGGCGGCTCGTCGCCGAGCGGCTGCCCGACTACATGGTGCCGTCGGCCGTCGTGGTACTCGACGCCTTCCCGCTCACCGCCAATGGAAAGATCGACCGGCGGGCGCTGCCCGCGCCCGATCCGGCCGAGCTGACGTCGGCCGGCCGCGCGCCGCGCGGGGCACGGGAGGAGATACTCGGCGGGATCTTCGCCGATGTGCTCGGTCTGGAGAGCGTCGGCCCCGACGACGACTTCTTCTCCCTCGGCGGGCACTCGCTGCTCGCCGCCCGGGTGATCGCCCGGGTCCGTACGGCCCTGGGCACCGACTGCGGTATCCGCGATGTCTTCGAAGCCCGGACGGTCGCCGCACTGGCGGCCCGGCTCGCCCGGCACACCGCCACCGAGCGGCCCGAACTCGCCAGGGCCGAGCGGCCCGACCTGCTGCCGCTGTCGTACGCCCAGCAGCGCCTGTGGTTCCTGCGTCAGATGGAGGGCCCCAGCGCCACCTACAACATCCCCTTCGTGGCCCGCTTCGACGAGGCCCTCGATCCGGACGCCCTCGACACCGCGCTGCGCGCCGTCGTCACCCGGCACGAAACGCTCCGTACGGTCTTCGCCGACCACGGCGGCGAGCCCTACCAGCGCGTGCTGGCCCCGGACGAAGCCGCCGTACGCCTCCTGGTGCTCGATGTGCCCGCCGAGCGGTTCGACGCGGCGGCGGAGACCGCGCTCGGCCATCTCTTCGACCTGGAGACCGAGCCGCCGCTGCGGGTGACCCTGCTGCGGGACCCGGCGACGGGCGCGGGCGCGCTGGTCGTGCTGCTGCACCACATCGCGAGCGACGAGTGGTCCATGGGCCCGTTCCTGCACGGTCTGGAGCAGGCGTACGCGGCCCACGGGTCGGGACAGCCCGCGACTCTCGGCGAACTGCCCGTCCAATACGCCGACTTCGCACAGTGGCAGCGCACTCTGCTCGGTGACCCGGGGGACGGCGACGCACTGTCCGCGCGGCAGGCGGCGTACTGGCGTGACACCCTCGCCGGTCTCCCCGACCAGTTGGCCCTCCCCACCGACCGGCCCCGCCCGGCGGTGGCGAGCAACGCGGGCGGCATGGTCCACCGGAAGGTCCCCGCCGAACTGGCCACCGGGCTGCGGCGATTGGCCCGGGAGAGCGGCACCAGCGCCTTCATGGTGGTGCACGCGGCGGTCGCGGCCCTGCTGCACCGCCTCGGCGCGGGCGACGACATCCCCCTCGGCAGCCCTGTCGCCGGACGCGGCGACGAAGCCCTGGACGAACTGGTCGGCTTCTTCGTCAATACGGTGGTGCTGCGCGCCGACCTGTCCGGTGACCCCACCTTCGCGGAGCTGCTGGAGCGGGTCCGGACGACGGACCTGGCCGCGCTGGACCACGCGGATCTGCCCTTCGACAGTGTGGTGGAAGCGCTCAACCCCGAGCGCTCGCTCTCCCGGCACCCTCTGTTCCAGACGATGGTGTCCCACAGCACCGTCACCCAGGACATCCGCACCCTGTTCGGGCTCGCGGCCCGCACCGACCGGGTGGACCCTGGCGTCACCAAGTTCGATCTCGACATCACCTTCTCGGACACCGCACACAGCGATGACCTCGATCTGGAGGTGTTCTACGCCTCCGATCTCTTCGACCGTGGGTCGGTGGAGCGGCTGGCAGGCCGGTTGCTGCGGCTGCTCGACGCGGTGGTCGCCGACCCGGACCGGCCGATCGCCGACATCGACCTGCGGGACGCCGACGAACGCGCCCAACTCGCGGTGTGGAACAACACCGACCGCGCGATACCGGCCGCGCACCTCATGGAGATC
>NZ_JBSGUP010000218.1:0-11822 GCF_053607985.1 Streptomyces sp. NPDC055078 | reverse complement strand
ACGTCTCCGCTGGCGATCGCCACGCCGTTGCCGGCGAGTGGCCGCAGTTGGTCGTAGAAGCGGCCCTTCTCGAAGTGCCGGGCCTTGTGCACCGTCACCTCGTGGACCAGCTCCGCTGTGGTGGTGACGTAGACGGGGAGCGTGCCGACATCAATGCGGACCAGGTCCCCGTACTCACGGAGCGACAGCAGAAAGCCGAGAGGGTCGCGCCACAGGGGCAGGGCATGCCCGAGCAGCGGCACCCCTCCGGTTGCACGCAGAACTGAACGGTTCGCTGTGTATGCCATGTCCAGGTCTCCTAGATCTCAGGCAAGCGCTGCTGTGCAGGGGGGTGGCTCGTGACGAGGTTTCCTGTACGTCGGGCTCAGCCGGGCGGCGCTGTCGATGCGGCCGGTATCCGTGAGCAAGCTGTCGATGCGTCGCCGTGGGGGTTCCCCACGCTGGAGGGGCCCGGGGGGGTAGGGGCTCACGGTCATCATCGTTCCGGCCCTGATAGAGCGTCCAGGAAGAGGAAATTGTGTTTCCGCTTTTTGCCGCGAGCCTTTGTTCTTTGCGACTCTGGACCTACCAAAGAGACGGTCGGACGCAGACGTGGAGCGGGGTGACTCATGGCGAAGGGGGCAGAGGGGCGGAGCGGCTCGCGGGCCGGCGACTTCGAAGGCGACCCGGCGGAGCGGGGAGCATCACAGTGGACAACGGGGAGAGTTGATGAAGAGGCGGGGACACAGCCAGACCCGTGAGCTGGGGGACCTTGAGAATGCCGTGATGACACGGCTGTGGCAGCGGACCCGGCCAGCCGCGGTCCGGGATGTGCAGGAGGCACTGCGACCGGAGCGGCCCCTCGCCTACACCACCGTGCTGACGGTCCTGGACCACCTGCACGACAAACGGTGGGTCCGGCGCTGGAAGCAAGGGAGGGCCTTCTACTACACCGCGGTGTGCACCCGGGCCGACTATGTCGCGACCCTCATGAGTGAGGCCCTGGCGAAGAGCGACGACGTCAGAGCGTCTCTGCTTGCCCTCGCCGACATGATGGTGCCGGAGCAGCGCGCCGCGTTCGACGACGTCATCCAGATCGTGAACGGACCGCGCCGACATACGCCTTCCTCGTACGCGCGGCGAACGGCATGAACTCGGGACAGCCCTTACGGTGCACTCATGTATGACCTTTCGCGGGAAGATGAGCTCCTAAGGGAGATCATCGAAGGGGAACGCAAGGACCGCCATCTGACGCAGAAGCAGATGGCGGGGACCCTCAAGGTGAGCGACCGGACGTACCGCAACTGGATCGCTAGACCCACCAGCCTGTCCGCAGACCAAGTGGACAGGATCGCTACCGCTCTCAACGTCGACGAGGAGCAGCGCAGCACTCTGTATATGCTCACGGGACTCGTACCACCGGGCATGTCGGCAGAGCGACTGAAAGACACACCCGAGATGGCCGTGTACCAGCGGATGATCAACTACTTACCATATCCATCAGTTGTGTACGACTATGCATGGGATATCGTTATCACGAACCCGGCATTCGCGCCGGTTTTCGGTGGAGTCCGCCATCACCCCACCGCCATGCCGAGGATGAACACCACCAGATACGTCCTTTTCCATCCAGATGCTTTTCACATCCTTGGCGGTGGGGACTACGAGGCATTCCAAAAATTCTGGCTGATGCCGGCCCTGGTTAATTTCTCAGCCACCTTGCAGACTCGACCGGAAGACCGTCGACTTTTGACGATCGAGCGAGAAATCAAAACCCATCCGACACTTCGCCGTGCCTATCGTCAAGCGCCGACCTGGCTCCGACGTCACGGAGACATGCACATTGACAGCCGGCCGCGCCCGGTCCGCGATCCCCGGACCCAGCAGCTCACTCACGTACACGTGATCACTGAGGCACATCAGGGATATCAGCCTATGACTTTACAAAGAGCAACTTTCATTTTCCCGTCGACTCTGGAACCCGGGACCCCCTCCAGCGCTGGCCGGCAATTCTGTGACGGCTGCCCTCCTCCGCGAAGGAAGCGCACACGGTAGGTGTCCGATGGCGCAACGGTGCCGCTCCTGGATTCCTACCGGGACCGCCAGCTCATGCACGGGTGGTCGGGAGCGGGATCCCGGCTGATCCCCCGGCCTGTCCGTGTTGGCCAAACCGGCGATCCCGTGCCCCTGTTCTTCCACCGCCACGCCCTGCCCCTACGTCGAAAGGCACTCCCCGACAACCGCAGACAGACCGGGACCCCGCGGGCCCCGACCGCTTCCGCTTCCTGCACGTCGTGTACGGCGGTTAAGGGGTTGAGGATTCGGGGAGTCACCGCGAGACTTCGCCGACTCCGCCGCGCGGTACGGCGATCGACCCGTCGAGCCGCAGGCCATACGTCGCGAGGCCCTGCAACTCCGATTCGTCGGTGCTCAGATCCAGCAGTACGCGGGTGGCCGCGCCACTGCCCGCCACCGCGCGGCTGCACACCTCGGCGAACAGGCGTGCAGAGACCAGGTGGTGGACCAGCGCCACGTCCGCGTGCTGGTCGCCGGCCGCGGCCCGGTCCGTGAGTTCGGCGATGCGGCCCTTGCGGACGAGGAGGTCGGCGAGGATGCGGGCCTCGCGCTTGCCGAGTCGGCGGCCCGGGGAGGTCAGCAGCTCCAGGAGGTCGTCGACGCGATCGTGTTTGTGTAGGAGTTCGACCATGGCATAGTGGGTGCGCTCTTCGCGGAGCGCCACTGTGCCGCACCACACCGCGGCGGCGCCCGCGATGTCGCCACGCTCCTCCAGCCAGTTGCTGGCCCGGTGACAGGCAGGGAACTCCCCTTGTTCGGCCCGCCGCTTCACCTCGTCGATCCGGCCTTGCTCAATCAGCGAACGTACGACGACTTCCTGGGCCCGGGTGTCACCGCGGTCGGCGCGGGTAGCGATGTCGTCCCACCGTCCGAGGTCCATCAGCATGTCGGTGACGACGGCGTTGAGGTCGTCGTTGCCTTCGTGGTCGCGCTCCCAGGCGTCCACGGCGTCCACGGCCTCTGCCAACCGATCCGCCCCCCGCAGTAGACTGATCGAGGACCAAGGCCCGTCGCCTGATTCCTCGTCCCACCCTGCGCAGATCATGACCGCGCGGTCCACGACGGACGGATCGCGCTCGCCCTCAGTGATCCACCTATCGATCATTCGGCTCCGCGCCACACGGGAGCCAGCTATCGCCAGGGACTCCAACTCTTCCAACCGGCCAAAGGTGTGGAGGAATTCGGCGAGGTCTGATTCCGTCAGTCCGTCCTTGGACGTACGGGCCAGGCCGCCGCGGAGCAGCTCCTCCGCCTCCGCGGTGTCCTCGGGCGCCCCCGTCTTCAGAAGCAGGTCGAAGAGCCTGCGCCGGGCCGGAGGACTGGTCGGGGCGTAGCGGCGCAGGAGTGCGATGGCGTCGGCGCCACGACCCTCCCGGGCCAGCAACTCCGCAGCGCGTATGGCGGACTCCCCATCCCCCTTCTCCGCCAGGCCCGTCCACTGCTCCACGGCGTCGTCGAGCCGGCCGACCACGGCCAGTTCACGGGCGAGGGCACGGGCCGCCTCGTCGTGGGCGGGCGCGTACCGCGCGAGCTGGGCCATCCGCTGATCGTCGTCGGAGATGCCCCGTGCCCAGGTAACCAGGAGCTGCACGGCCTCGTCGTGCCCCCGCTCCGCCCGGGACGTGACCAGCCGCCACGCCTCGGCCGCCCGCCCGCAGGTCATCAGCAGCCGGGCACGCGGCAGTACGCCCTCGGGGCCGGCGGCCAGATAGAACTCCTCAGCAAGTTCGTACAGCAGCCGCCACTGGGCGCTCCACCCGATCCGTACCAGGACGTGCGGGTCGGCCGTGGTCGTCAGGAACGTGCGCCAGGTGCGTTCGGGCACGGCTTCGAAGAGCCGCTGGGACTGTCCGATGTGGAGGAGGTAGTCGGCGACGGCGTAGCCGACTATGCTGCCCGGCTCGTCGCCAGCACACGGCGAGAGCGCGCTCGTCGTGCCGGCTGTGCTGTCTACGGGCTGGGTGGCGTAGCCGATGGCCCGCTTCCACCAGCCGTCGTCCGCCCGCGCCCATTGCGCGGAGGTCAGGTATCCGGGAGCGGCTGCGCGCAGGAACGCAGGGGTCGTGACCTCCGGGCCGCCCAGCCGACGGGCGTCGACGGCGGCAGTGAGCACGGCTCGGCCGTACGCGTCGCCCGTGCGCCAGTGTCGCTCTAGAGTTGGCGCGCCCGCGAGGGTTTGGACGATGCCGAAGTTCGAGATTCGGTACGCGGCGGCGAGGCGCGGGTCCCGCAAGGCTACTTCTCGGGCGCGTTCTCGTTCGGACGCGCTGAACTCGTCGGGCACCACGACGGTCCTCGCCAGGTCCAGGACCTCACGGACGGCGGCAGCGGCGGATGTGTGGTGGTCGGACTGCTCGGGCCGCAGCGTGCCGATCACCAGGGTCGGGCACCGCGGGTCGCACAACTGGACGAGGGCCGCCGACGACAGCGGGGCGGGGGTGTTGAGGAAGCGGTCCATGCCGTCGAGCCAGAGGATCAGCGGGTATGGGGCCATGAGCGTCGCGCCCCGTTCCGCCAGGGCGGCCACTTCGGCGGCGTCCTTCGGACGTACCAGCCACCGGCCGGGCAACTCGGCGCGCACGGCTTCGTACGCCGAGCGGGTCTTGCCGGTCGACAGGTTGCCGACGAGGAGCAGTACGCCACCGCCCGAAGTCGCCATGGTGCGCAGCGTGAGGCGCAGTTCTCGGTCGTGGTCGCGGACGACGTATCCGGGGAGGTCGTCTTGGCCCGGTGCCGTGACGGACGGCTTGACGCCGAGCAGCCGTGGGAGCCAGTCCTCGACGCGACGTGCGCCGGGTACGGGCGCGGGTAGGGGCGGGACCGCGGGGCCAGTAGTACCCGCGCCGACGAGGCCCGCCCGTAGGGCCGCCCGCCCCTGGGCCCGTACGACACCGTCACTGACGACGCCCGCCCGCCGCGCGGCCTCCGAAGCGTGCGCGTCCCGCCAGCCCTGCTCGTTCAGCCGCGCCTCAACGTCAGGCGTCGTGACTCCGAACGCCCTCACGGTGTTGAGCAATTCGCGGACCACGACCAGGAAGGTGTCCACGTCCTGGGGGAAGCGTTCGCCGCGCAGCCAAACGCCCACGGTCGTCTGTGACACCTGCGCCCGCCGGGCGAGGTGCCGATCGGATGGCTGGCCCGAGAGCTGTTGCCGCCGGAGGGCGCCCAACGCCTTCATGCGGGCGAGGAAGCCGTCCTCACCGTCGACCTCTAGCACGCCGTACCCCCTATGCCCTGTCCAACTGCTCTGTCCAGCCCGTGCACCGCGGGGGTGGACGCATCGAAGCGTACGGCTCTGACGAGCGGCGACGGGGTGGGCATGTCCAAGCCGAGACGGAAGGTGGCTGGACACCGGCCCGAACGCCGATCGTCGAGCTGCGCGCCACAGTCGCGTGCCCTCCCGACGGACGGGAGTTGGAGCAAGAGCCGGAGGAACGCTGTGAACCAGTTGGAGTTGCTGTCGCTGCTGACCGCGCTGTCGGTGGCGCTCAACATCGCTTTCGGGGCGGGGTGGGTCGCCCAGCGAGCCGGTGGCGGGCTGTACAACGCGGCGTTGGTCGGGGCCGGCGCCGCAGGCACAGTCCTGATCACCTTCTTCGCCGGTGTGTCCGCGTTCCGTTGACCCACGGTGGCCTTCGAGTGGTGCGGACCTACGGTCGGACGCTGGGTCCGAAGCCCGTCCACCGCAGGTCCGCCGGGAGGTGACACATTTCGTTGTACGTCACTACACCCAGCGTCGTGCCGTCCGCGTAGACGATCGCCGTCAGTGTAGTGTTCCCACAGCTCAGCCCGAGCCAGCGCACCGTTGGTGCCTCCAGGGCGTGCCGTAGCAGCCAGGCCACTGGAGAGCGTGCGTGACGAGGACTTTGCCTGTGTCCTATGTGGTGTGGCAGTCGTTGGGCTGGTCATGGGGCGGGGTACATGGAGTTGGATTGTGCCGGACGGATCGTGGGATATCGCGGACCGTTGATCCCGCCGCGGACGGTGCGTCCGCAGGGTGGCGGGACGCAGGACACGCCTAATGAGACGCTGTTCGCCGCGATTGTCTACGTGCTTGGTGAGCGACTGTGCCTGGCGGGCTCTGCCGCCGTGTTTCGGGGTGTCGAAGTCGACGGTCCACCGCCGGTTCCTGATCTGGTCGAGGGCCGGAGTGTGGGGCCGGCTGCACGAGAAGATCCTGCACCGCCTGGACGACGCCGGCCTCCTCGACCTCTCCCGCGCGGTCCTCGACTCCGCCCATGTACGCGCTGAAAAGGGGGCGATCTCACCGGTCCGAGCCCCGTGGACCGGGGTAAACCGGGCTCCAAGATGCACGTCCTGTCGGACGCGGCCGGACTGCCACTCCTCGTCGGCATCTCGGCCGCCAACACCCCACGACAGCCGGGCATTGAAGCCCGTGGTCCTCGGTAACCAAACGAGACACGACCCCCACCGCGGCCGCCGCTCCAAGCCCCGCAAGCTCCACGCCGACAAGGCATCCGACATACCTGAACTGCGAAAATGGCTCCGCGGGAAGCGCATCGGCGTCCGCATCGCCCGCAAAGGCATCGAGTCCTCCGAACGGCTGGGACGCCGCCGCTGGGTGATCGAGCGGACCATGTGCGCCACGAGGCGCTCTGTTTGTATCCCCGGCTCAGCCGGGAGGAACTCGGAAGGAGGTTTCTGGGCCGGATGACTTACCTGGATCCGAAAGGTGAAGGGGACAACAGCATGTCAGAAAACCAGTGACCGGGCTCAGTTGTCAGAGACGGTGTGCTGGGCGGCCCGCGCGATATGGCGAAGACTGGATTGTTTGAAGCCCAATCTCCAGAAGATGCAAGTTCCCATCCGCCGGAAAGACGACTGAAACCGGCGCCGTGCTCTGCCCGGGACTCTATGGTTGGCCGGGGCACTTCCGGAGCTCGGAGCGATGTCCAGCGAGGACATTCAAGGAGATGAGTGGGACGCCTAAGTCGCGCTAGAACGTACAGACAGGGACGAACGTGGGATCGCCTACGGGATGCGAGTCCTATGGCGACGGAGGCCCCGTAGTAGTCGCCGGAGTAACGACCGGCCAGGGAGGACGGGAAAGCCGTCTGCATCGGGCGAAGGGGGCCAGGTGATTCGGACACCACAGAGTCGGGAGGTATGCGTAATGCAGAGCGCCAAAACGGTGCTGGGTGTCCTGCGTGAACGCGGTAGGCGCGGCCTGCCGTGTGACGAACTGTATCGACAGCTGTTCAATCCGCAGTTGTATTTACTGGCCTACGGGCGGATCTATGCCAACCATGGCGCGATGACGCCCGGGGTCACATCGGAAACCGTGGACGGCATGTCACAGCGGAAGATCGGCCGGATCATCGAAGCGATGCGCCACGAGCGCTACCGCTTCCGTCCGGTCCGGCGTGTCCATATCGTGCGCCGTGTGGCGCCTTGCTGTATCCCCGATTCAATCGGGAGGAACTTGGAGGACGTTCCTGGGTCCGATGGCTTACCTGGAACCGAAAGGCGAAGGGGACAATAGCATGTCAGGAAAGTAGCGGCCGGGTCGAAGGTAATCGAACGGGGCGCTGCGGGGCCCGCGCGATAAGGAAAAGGCTGGATTGCTTGAAGTTCAATCTTCGGAAGGTGAATACGCGCACCCATCGGAAATTACCTGTAACCGATGCCGCTCCATGTATTGGTCTGGGATGTAGGCCGATACACCTCCATGGGACGGGCGATGCTCAGTGAGAGCATTGAAGAAGATGAGTGGACTTCCTAAGTCGCGCTAGAACGTACAGCAAGGACGTACCACGGGATTGCCTAAGGGGCGAGAGCCATAAGGTAACGGAGAGCCAATAGTAGTCGTAGGAGTAACGACCTACCAGGGAGTCCGGGAAAGCCGGACACAGGGCAAAGTGGCTCAGGTGATTTGGATATCAGAACCCCAGGAGGCATGCGTAATGCAGAGCGCCGAAGTGGTGTTGGATGTCCTCCGTGAGCGTGGCAGGCGTGGCCTGCCGCTGGAACGGCTGTATCGGCAACTTTTCAACCGCCAGTTGTATCT
This sequence comes from Streptomyces sp. NPDC055078, assembly GCF_053607985.1. Classification (NCBI taxonomy): domain Bacteria; kingdom Bacillati; phylum Actinomycetota; class Actinomycetes; order Kitasatosporales; family Streptomycetaceae; genus Streptomyces; species Streptomyces sp. NPDC055078. The sequence goes on along the minus strand of NZ_JBSGUP010000218.1, from coordinate 3,739 downwards.
CGTGGCCTACCGAAAGTTGTACTCCAATGCGGGTGCGATGACACCGGGGGTCACCGGAGAGACCGTGGATGGAATGTCCCTGGAAAAGATCGATCTCATCATCGACATGGTTCGCCGTGAACGGTGGCGGTGGAGTCCGGTCAGGAGGATCCGCATCCCGAAGAAGATTGGGACGCGTCCGTTGGGGCTTCCTGGATGGTCAGATAAGTTACTGGCCGAGGTGGTACGAATGCTCCTCAACGCGTACTACGATGTCCAGTTCTCTGACCACAGTCACGGTTTCCGTACCGGACGAGGATGTCACACTGCATTGCAGGAGATAGTCGATGTCTGGAACGGCACGAACTGGTTTATCGAGGGTGATATTTCCAAGTGTTTCGAATCACTGGATCATGAGGTCCTGATGGAAACGCTTGGCGAGAAGATCCACGATGGCCGGTTCTTGCGCCTGGTGAGCGGAATGCTCAGGGCGGGGTACGTGGAGGACTGGCGATGGGGTGCAACGCTGTCTGGCGCCCCGCAAGGAGGAATCGCCTCTCCGGTCCTCAGCAACATCTACCTCGACAGGCTGGACAAGTACGTCGAGCAACAGCTACTGCCGTTGTTCAATCGAGGGAAGCGCCGGGCACCCAACCCTGCGTATGAAAAGATCTCATCGCAAATCAGGAGTGCGCGCCGGCACGGGAACCGAGCGGAGGTGCAAGCATTACGTTTGCAGCGCCGCACCCTCCCCAGTAAGGATCTAGAAGATCCCTGCTACCGCCGCCTGCGCTATGTTCGGTACTGCGACGACATCCTCCTCGGATTCAGCGGGCCGAAGGCCGAAGCGCGGGAGATCAAGCAAATGCTCGGACAGTTCCTGCAAGAGGAACTCAAGCTGGAGCTGTCACAAGAGAAGACGCTGATCACCCACGCCAGAACAGAGAAGGCCCGCTTCCTCGGATACGACATCGTGACCCAGCACGCCAATGACAAGCTCACCAATGGTAAGCGGTCAATTAATGGCGAGATCGGGCTACGGGTTCCCGACGAAGCGATCACGCGTAGATGCGCCCCATATATGCGTCACGGGAAACCGTGGCTTCGACCACAGATGCTGAGTGATCAGGACTACACGATCATCTCGCAGTATCAGGCCGAGTATCGAGGCGTTGTCCAGTATTTCATCCGTGCCACAAATGTCTGCCACTTGAACAGGCTGCATTGGGTCATGGAGTCCTCAATGCTCAAAACCTTAGCCGGAAAGCACCGATCCAGCGTCGTGAAGATGGCCAGAAAGTATAAGACCACCATCGACACACCGGTTGGGCCTCGGGTTTGCTTTCAGGCTGTGGTGAACCGCGGAGAGGGCAAGAAACCACTGGTCGCGCGATTCGGCGGTATTCCGCTGCGGCGGCAGAAGAAGGCGGTGGTCGTCGACCGTTCACCGATCCTGTTCACCACAAGTGGGAACGAACTGATCAGTCGACTCCTTGCCGGTCAATGTGAGGTCTGCGGGAAAACCGAGAGTCTGGAGGTTCACCACATCCGCAAGCTCGCTGACCTCAAACAGCCGGGCCGCAGGGAAAAACCCGCTTGGATTCAAATCATGGCGAAGCGGAAACGCAAGACGCTCATCACATGCCGCAGCTGCCATGACGACATTCACGCGGGACGACCTGTCGTAGTCTCAAAAGGATAATCACTGGAGAGCTGGATGACCGGAAATCGGTCACGTCCGGTTCGGTGGGAGGCCGTTGGAAAAGGACCCGCCCATGGGTACCTCGCCAGCGGCCCACCCAACCCGAAGAAGAACGGGAAGACGCGTCCGCTGGGGCTGCCGACCTGGTCGGACAAGCTCGTCGGTGAAGTGATCCGCCTGATATTGGAGGCGTATTACGAGCCGACGTTCTCCGACCGCTCCCATGGGTTCCGTCCCCGCCGGGGCTGCCACACCGCTTTGCGGGAGGTGGACCACACCTGGACCGGGACGTCCTGGCTCATCGAAGGGGACATCGCCGACTGCTTCGGCAGCCTGGACCACCAGGTCCTGCTGTCGATCCTCGGTGAGAAGATCCATGACCAGCGGTTTCTGCGGCTGGTGCGCAACATGCTCAAGGCCGGATATCTGGAGGACTGGAAGTGGGGTGCCACGCTTTCCGGAGCGCCGCAGGGCGGAGTGGCCTCCCCGGTTCTGTCCAACATCTACCTGCACAAGCTGGACGAGTTCGTCGAGACAGTTCTGATTCCGGAGTACACCCGAGGGAAGCGCCGGGCCCGGAACCCGGCCTATCTGGAGTTGCAGAATCTGCTGGCGAAAGCCCGTCGGCGCGGCGACCGGGTCCAGGCCCGTGCACTGCGTCAGCGGATGGTCAGTCTGCCGAGTGCGGATCCGAACGATCCGGCATACCGCAGGCTGCGCTACATGCGCTACGCGGACGATCATCTCCTTGGTTTCACCGGACCGAAAGCCGAGGCCGAGCAGATCAAGCAACGCCTGGCCCAGTTCCTGCGTGACGAACTCATGCTGGAGCTGTCCCAGGAAAAGACGCTGATCACTCATGCCCGCACCCAGGCGGCGAGGTTTCTCGGCTACGAGATCACGACCCAGCACAACGACACGAAGAAGACCGGCCGTTACCGTCGGGTCAACGGTCAGATCGCTCTTCGTGTCCCACGGGATGTGATCAAAGCCAAGTGCGCCCCCTATCACGACCGCGGAAACCCCGCGAAGAAGACGGCCCTGATCAACAGTAGCGATCATGCGATCGTGGCGACCTTTGGGACCGTCTACCGGGGCATCATCCAGTACTACCTGCTCGCCGGAGACGTCTTCCGGCTGCACCGGCTGCAATGGGTCATGGAAACATCCATGCTCAAAACCCTTGCAGCCAAGCACCGCTCGTCAGTATCGAAGATGGCCGCCAAGCACAAGGTCAGAATCGATACACCAAACGGGCCCCGAGTCTGCTTCGAGGCCCGTATCGAGCGGAAGAACAGGAAACCCCTGGTGGCACGGTTCGGCGGGATTCCCCTCCAACGGCAGCGAGCGGCGGAACTCGCCGACCGCGAGCCGGTCCGGGTGGACTATCCGCAGAAGGAACTCATTGCGAGACTCCTGGCGGACACCTGCGAAATCTGCGGAAGCAAGGGCAACGTGCAAGTGCACCACGTCCGCGCTCTCGCCGACCTCGCACATGCCGGATGGCAGCCTTCCGACTGGGCACGCGTCATGCTCCAACGACGCCGCAAAACGGTCGTGGCCTGCGACGTCTGCCACGACCGCATCCACTCAGAACAGCAAGCCAGATCATTCACGCCGTAGTCACTGGAGAGCCGGATGACTGGGAAACCGTCATGTCCGGTTCGGCGGGAGGCCGCGCGGAACAGGACTCGCCTCACGGTGGGCACCTCACCGCGCGGTCGACCCAACGACCTGGCTGACCGGCTACCACAGGCTCAACCACCGCTACGAACGCCACCCCCGCAACTACCCGGCCTTCCCCGGCCTCGCCGCAGCCCTCTGCCGCTACAAACGACTCCTCCGCCTCACCACCTAGGACACGGTCCAAGGACCGACGTCGTAGCGGACATCGTCGGGCCGGGCGGCGGGGGCGGCCTGGCCGCGGGCACCCCCCCCCCCAAACAAAAAAAAAAAACCCCCCAAAAAAAAAACCACCCACCCCCCCAAAATTGTTTTAAAGGCCAACAAAGCCGCCCCCCCCCCGGCGCGGGGGGGGGGGCCCCCAAAAAGCGCCCC
>NZ_JBSGUP010000217.1:0-11833 GCF_053607985.1 Streptomyces sp. NPDC055078 | reverse complement strand
GACCCACGCCGGTCACCGGGGTGCTGCCGACCGGCTGCCACCGGGTGTCGGGCGACGACCGCGATCACATACCACTCCGGGGCTGCCGGCCCGACCACCTGTCCGGCACGACACGCTCCGGGGGACGGGGGTCACCGAGCACCCGGCCGATGCCGCGCATCGCCGCAGACACAAGGGAGCAGGTCGTTGAAACACCAAGCCAACCCGGCCATCGAAACACGAACCGTGCAGTTCATTCCGGCCGCTGAGCGGCACGGCAAGGCCCGTGAGATGTTCACCATCTGGTTCGGCACGGGACTGACCCTCGCGGCGGCGGCCACGGGATTCGTCGCCACATCCGTCTACGGCCTCCCCTGGTGGGTGGCGGTGACCGCACTGTTCACCGGCTGTCTGCTCGGCGGTGTGGTGATGGCGCTGCACGCCGCCCAGGGCCCGCAGACGGGTGTGCCGCAGATGCTGCAGACCCGGGCGCAGTTCGGGTCCTACGGCAGCCTGCTGGTGATCGTCCTCGTCGTGATCATGTACATCGGCTTCTTCGCGTCGAACCTCGTACTCGGCGGACAGTCGATCGCCGCGCTGACCTCGGTCGGTGTCACACCGTCGATCGTCTTCATCGGAGCCGTCTCCCTGATCGCCGCCGCCGTCGGCTACCGGCTGATCCACCGGCTCGCCGGCCTGATGAGCGTCGTCGCCGGTGTCACACTGGTCCTCGCGTTCGTCTGGGCCATCGGTGTCAACGGGGTGGCCGCGGACACCTGGACCGGCGGCACCTTCACCGCGGTGGGGTTCATGGGCGCGCTCTCACTCGCCAGCCTGTGGCTGATCGCCTGTGCCCCGTTCGTCTCCGACTACACCCGCTACATGCCCAAGGACACCGGGGTACGCTCCGCCTTCTGGGCCACCTACTGGGGCGCTGTCCTCGGAGCGATCCTGCCGATGGCGCTCGGCGCCCTGATCGGAGCGGCGCTCACCACTTCCGACACCGTCGCGGGTCTGGCCACCCTGACGGGTGGGATCAGCGGCCTCGTCATCGTCGTCTTCAGCATCGCTCTGGTCTCGCAGTCGGCGATGTTCGTGTACTGCGGCTCTCTGTCGGCGATCACCGTCGGCCAGACTCTGTTCGAGCGATGGACCCCGGGCGCCGGCGCCCGCGCCGCCGCATCGACGGCGATCTTCGCGGTGGCCATGGTGATGGCTCTCGCCGGGCAGGGCGACTTCCTCGGCAACTACACCAACTTCCTGCTCGTGCTGCTGTGCGTCCTCATCCCGTGGACCGCGATCAACCTGATCGACTATTACGTGATCAAGCACGGCGACTACGACATCGCCGCGATGTTCGAGCGGGACGGTGGCCGCTACGGCCGGTTCAACGGTCCGGCGATCATCTCCTACGTCGTCGGCATCGCCGTGCAGATCCCCTTCCTGAGCACCACCATGTACACGGGGCCCGCGGCCAGGGCGCTGAACTCGATCGATGTCTCCTGGATCGTCGGCCTGATCGTCACCTGTCCCCTGTACCTGGTCCTGATGCGCGGCTACGGGCAGGCGGGCGCCCCCGTCCTCCCCGACGGCCCGGGCGAAGACCACAGGGCAGGCCCCGGGCCTGCGGACGGCGGACCGCACCCGGCTCCAGCGGCAGACCCGCAGGGGACACCGACATGACCGGCTGCCGTTCCGCCGCCGAGGGCGTCGTCCGCGTGCGTCTGCCCGGGTGGCTCTCCCCGGAGACCGTGGCCCTGGCACAGGGCGGAGCCGCCGACCTGGCGTGGATCGACGCGGGGTACCAGGCATCCACCGGCCGCAGTGTGCTCGGCTGGGGTGACGAGACCGTGGTCGCCTCGGTCGGTGACGCCGGCGGCTTCGCCGGAGCCCTGGCCCGGCTGCGCTCGGCCGGTCGCCCCGCCGGGGCGACCCGGTCGGCCACTCCCGCCGCGCCCAGCACTCCCGCCGTGCCCGCCGCGCCCGGCGCCCCCGACGCTGCCGCCACACTCGGCTGGTACGGCTGGATCGGCTACGGCGCCACGGATGCCACACTGGCGGCGGGCGATGCCGGGCGCGGGCGGCGCCTGGCCGACCCGCACCATCCCGACCTCGCGTTCCTGCGGGTACGGCGTGCGCTCGTCTTCGACCACGAGCGGGGCTGTGTCGATCTGCTCCGGACCACCGGTGACACACCCTGGCAGGAACGGATGCTGCGCTGGTGGACCGGACAGGGCGCCGCCGTCCGGGCGCCGGGGACCACCGGCCGTGCCGTGGCGGAGCGAGAGCCGCCCCCGGCGCCGCGGCGGGGCCCGGCCCGCTGGGCCGACGACGACCGGCACTACCTGCGGCTCATCGCACGGTGCCAGGAGGCGATACGGTCCGGCGACGCGTATCAGCTCTGCCTGACCACGTCGGCCGGCGTGGAAGGGGTCACCGACGACCTCGACACCTACCGGCGGCTGCGCCGAGGCTCGCCGGCCCCCCGGGCGGCCTTCGTCCGTATCGGCGGCGTCGCGGTCCTCAGCGCCTCCCCGGAACTGTTCCTGTCCATCACCGCCGACGGGACGGTCACCACCTCCCCGATCAAGGGCACCCGGCCGCGAGGGCGCACCGCCGACGAGGACCGCCTCCTGGCCCGGGAACTGGCCGGAAGCGACAAGGAACAGGCCGAGAATGTGATGATCGTCGATCTCATGCGCAATGACCTGAACCGCGTCTGTGATGCGACGAGCGTCACCGTGCCCGAGATGCTGACGGTGCACAGCTATGCCCACGTGCATCAACTGGTATCGACGGTGCGCGGCCGGCTGCGCGGCGGGGTGAGCGCGCTGGACGCCGTGCTGGCGTGCTTCCCGCCCGGTTCCATGACCGGAGCGCCCAAGCACCGGGCGGTGGACCTGCTGTCGCGCTGGGAATCCGGGCCGCGCGGGATCTACTCGGGGGCACTCGGGCACTTCGGCCTCGACGGCTCGGCCACCCTCGCGGTGGTCATCCGCTCGATCATCGTGTCCGGAGGATCGGCACGCGTGGGGGCCGGCGGAGGGATCACCGCGCAGTCCGTGCCCACCGAGGAACTCGCCGAGGTCAAGACCAAGGCCGCCGCGCTGCTCGACGCCCTCGGGGCCCCTGCCCCAAGGCCCCCCACGGCCCCCTGCGGCCCTCTGCTGTCGGTGCTGACGAAAGGTTAGGAAGCGACATGGCCGATTTCACCCTCGCGCAGGTCCGCTACTTCGCCGCCGCCGCGTCCACGGGCAGCATGACGGCGGCCGCCGCCGAGCTGCGGGTCGCGCAGTCCGCCGTGTCGTCCGCCGTCGCCGCCCTGGAACGGTCCCTCGGCGTACGGTTGTTCATCCGCCAGCACGCACGAGGGCTGAAGCTGACCAACGCGGGCCAGCGCCTGTACACCGAGGCTCAGGCCCTGCTCGCCCATGCCGCGGACCTTCAGGAGTCCGCGCGGGACATCGCGGACACGGTCAGCGGCGACATCGCGCTCGGATGCTTCGTCACGCTGGCACCGTTCGTGGTCCCGCCGCTGCTGAGCATGTGTGCGCGCCGCTACCCCCGGCTCGACGTCCGGGTCCGCGAGCAGGGCACCCCCGGCCTCCTGGCCGAGTTGCGGGACGGCACCGTCGAGGCGGCCCTGATGTACGACCTCGGGCTGGGCCCGGACATGGCACGCCGCCGGATCGGGGCCGCCCCGCCCCATGTCATCCTCTCCACGGATCATCCGCTGGCCGGCTCTTCGGGCGTCCACCTGTCGAAACTGGAGCACGACCCGATGATCATCCTCGATATCCCGCACAGCACCGCGTACTTCGAGAGCCTGCTGCACACCGCGGGCGTCGAACCCCGGGTGCGTTACCGCAGTTCCAGCTACGAGACGGTGCGCGACCTGGTGGCGGAGGGCCACGGCTATGCCGTGCTCAACCAGCGTCCGGCGTTCGCGACCACCTACGGAGGGCGGTCCGTCGCCGCCGTCCCGCTGCTGGACGAGGTCGCGCCCCTGCCCATCGTGTTGGTGCGGATGGCACAGGTGCGCCCGACCGTCCGCGCACGCGCGCTGGCCGACGCCTGCGCGGCGGCGGTCTCCCGACGTGCGCAGGGCGCCGCCTGAGCCGCCTGAGCCGTCGGCGCCCAGGGGCGCCCAGGAGCCTCCGGCGAGGCACTGCGGACCGGTGAGTCCGCCGAAGACCGCGAGGGCGCCCGTCGCGGTCCTCGTACCCGGGGGTGGCGACGGTCATGGTCCGGCCGCCCGGTTCTCCCGTGGTGCTTGGTCCGGCGGGGTCGTCACGAAATCGATTCCGGTCAGCGCCAGTGCGGTGGCGGCATCGAGGAGCGCCCGTTCGGCGTCGTCACCGACGCAGTGCGCGGCGAACTCCTTCTGGTGATTGGTGGCGGGCAGTGAGCCGAGGCCGATGTAGGGGTGGATCGCGGGCACGACCTGGGAGACGTTGCCCATGTCGGTGGATGCCCGGTTCATACGCGCGGCGGCCGGCGAGGAGTCGAACCGGCGGCCCAGCCGTGTGGCGTTCTCGCGGTACAGCGCCAGAGCGCGCTCGTCGTTGCGGAACTCCGCGTACGGCCGGCTCTCGGGCACGACCGTCAGCTCGGCCCCCGAGGCCAGCGCCCCCGCCTGGAAGCAGCGCAGCACCTTCGGCTCGATCTCCGCCAGTTCCGCCAGTGTGTCGGCGCGGATGTACCAGCGGCCCTCGGTGGTCTGCGGAATCGCGTTCGGCGCCTCGCCGCCCCGGGTCATGATCCCGTGCACCCGCACGGATGGAGGCAGTTGCTGGCGCAGGAGACCGATGGCGACCTGTGCGAGAACGAAGGCGTCGTTGGCGTTGACCCCCTGCTCGGGATAGGCCGCGGCGTGCGCCGCCTGTCCTTCGTAGCGGATACGGGAGTGGGTCACCGCGAACGGCCTGGCCTCGGCCACGTCGACCGGTCCGGGATGCGCCATCATCGCCAGGTCGAGGCCGTGGAAGGCACCCCGGTCGAGCAGCTCGATCTTTCCGCCGCCGCCTTCCTCCGCGGGTGTGCCGTAGACCTCCACCTGGAGATCGAGGTCGTCGGCGACCCGGGCCAGGGCACCGGCGGCGCCGACCGCGATGGCCGCGATCAGGTTGTGGCCGCAGGCGTGCCCGAGGCCGGGAAGCGCGTCGTACTCGGCGACGAGGGCGATCCGCCGGCTGCCCCGGCCCGACACAGCGTGCAGTGCGGTGTCGAGGCCGAGATATCGGGCGGTGACGCGGAACCCGATGTCGTGCAGGGCGTTGCCCACCCACTGGGCGGCGCGGTGTTCCTCCCAGGCGGTCTCGGGGTGGCGGTGCAGCGTCTCGGCCAGGGTCACCAGCGGTTTCCGGTGCTCGGCGACCGATCGGGCCGCCGCCTGCCGGGCGCTACTCGTCACCGGGAACTCCGTAGGAGGGTGCCCGGGAGGGCTCGATGCCCCGGGTGACATAGTCCTCGCGCTGGGGCAGCCACAGCTCCAGCAGCCGCCTCAGCTCGTGGACCGGCTGATCGTGCCAGTCCACGCGGAGGTCGGTGACCCGCCAGCCCGCGTCGCGGACGACCGACACTCCGGCCGAGCGCACCGGTCCGGCCTCGCCGCCTGCCGCGAGTGCGGCGGACAGCCCGTTCAGCAGCCGGAGTTCCAGATCGCCCGTGCCGGTTTCGAAGCCCTCGACCAGGGCCTGTACAACGTTCGGGCCGGCCAGCAGGTTGCCGGCCGCGACGGACCTCGGCCCCTGTGCCTCGCCGTGCACTCCCAGGGCCTGACGCCCGCTGAAGACGGCCGAGCGCCCGTCGGCGCCGATCACCAGCAACTGGCGGTACCGGGCGTTCGGCTCGGCGGCGACGACGCTCGACAGAGCCTCTTCGGCACACAGTCCCTGTCCGAGCAGGTCCAGCAGCCGCGGCCCCAGCCGGGGGTCGGTGACGCTCTGCGAATTCGCCCCGCCCACACCGTCGCGCAGGTTCAGGCAGCGGGCGGCCACCGCCGGTGACGAGGAGCAGATCGCCGCGCCGATGGCACCGGTCGTATCGGTCGCGAGGATGGAGAACGTCATGCCGGGTCCCTTCGGCTGATCACCGCGGTGGCGTCGATCTCGACCAGCCACTCCGGGCGGGCGAGGGCGCTGACCACGATTCCGGTGGAGACCGGGTGGACGCCCTTGAGCCACCTCCCCACCGTCCGGTAGACCACCTCGCGATGGCGCGGGTCGACGAGATAGACCGTCACCTTGACGATGTCCTCCAGCGAACTGCCGGCTTCGTCCAGCAGTGTTCTGATGTTGCGCATGGCTCTGTCGGCCTGTGCCCCGACGTCGCCGATGCCGACCGATTCGTACGTTTCGAGGTCCTGTCCGATCTGGCCGCGCAGATAGACCACGCCACCGGCGACCACGGCCTGGCAGAGGTCGTTGTCGAGGCTCTGCTCGGGGTAGGTGTCCCTGGTGTTGAACGGCCGGATCCTATGGTGTGTGGTCATGCGACCGACCGCCCCCCGATGTTGTCCGACAGACCGGCCGCGGACCTGACGAGATCCAGCGGCCCGTCGAAGTCGAAGTTCCGGTAGACCGCCGCGAGCTGTGCGAACGGCGGCGACTGGGCGAAGAGCTGGAAGGTGAGGCGGTGTCCGGCGTAGTCGCTGTTGAGCAGGTCGCGGGCGAACGCCAGCAGTCTGCGGCGGTCGTCCGCGACCCACTGGTCGTTGATGGTGTAGTACTTCTCCAGCCAGTGCCCCACCTCGGGGTTGGCGAAGGTCGCCGCGTCCGGGGTGATGCAGATCTGCCCGCCGCACAGCTCCCGGGCGATGTGCATCATGTGCGGCAGCTGGGAGAGGGCGGTGACCCGGCCCGTGTAGAGCAGGGACTGGTTGGGCATCAGCAGACCCCCCGGGCTGGTCTCGGCCAGGGCGATCGAGGCGGTCAGGTGGGCGTTGATGTTCTCCCGGTAGACCGCCAGCTCGGCGAGCTTCTCCTGTACGGCCTGCTGCCGCTCAAGACCGGTCTGCTTCACGTTCCACAGGGCGGCGCCGATCATGAGGTCGGCCAGGTGCAGCGTCCGCTGCACGAAGGGGAAGGCGCTGTAGCGGTGCAGGGTGGAGCGGATGAAGGTCGCCGCCCTGGTGTGGCGGTAGAACAGCACATCCTCCCAGGGGACCAGCACATCGTCGAAAATCACCAGCGACTCGACCTCGTCGACCCGGTTGGCCAGGGGGTGGTCGGCCGCCGTCCGGCGGCCCGCGAAGCCCGTACGGCAGATGTACTTCAGGCCGGGCGAGCCCATGTCGACGACGAACCCGACGGCGTAGTCCGACAGCTCGCTGTTGCCCCAGTTGGCGATCGTCGGCTTGGTGAACGCCTGGTTGGAGTACGCGGCGGCGGTCTCGTACTTCGCGCCGCGGACGACGATGCCGCTGTCGGTCTCCCGCACGACGTGCAGCAGCATGTCCGGGTCCTGGTCCTGGGGAGCCTTGGACCGGTCCCCCTTCGGATCGGTGTTCGCCGAGACATGGAAGGGATCGCGCCGCACCGCGTGATCGAGGTGGCGGCGGATATTGGCGGAGAACTGCGGGTCGACCTCGTTGAGCACGTCCTGGCCGTCGAACAGCGACCACATCTCACCGATGGTCTCGTCGCCGACCCGGGTGACCGGGCCACCGGCCGCACGCTGGACCAGATCCACCGCGGCACGCTTGTCCCACCAGTCCTGCTGGGTACGGGGGAGCCGGTTCGCGATCGCGTTGCGCTCTCCGGTGGCCTCGTCGACGTAGGTCATCGCCTCCTGGGAGGCCGTTTCATGCGCGAGATCGTAGATGCGTGCCCGCACCTCGACGATCGGCCTGAACTGGGGGTGCAGGGTGACGTCCTTGACGCGCTCGCCGTCGATCCACACCTCCCGGCCGTCTTTGATCGACTCTCGGTACTCGTCGCCGGTACGGATCACGGTTGCTTCCTCACTCGGGGCTGGGGCTGTGCTTCGGGAAGACCGTCGAAGGTGGACGGATCGATGGCCGTGAGTCCGTGGTACGCGTGGGCGGCGTAGACCAGCGGTGTTCCGGTGTTCCGGGTGATGCCGGAGACACGGCCGACGAACACCGTGTGGGTGCCGGTCCGCAGCGTTTCGGCCACCGCGCACTCGAACACCGCTATGGCGTCGTGCAGATACGGTGGGCGGCCGGACTCGGCCACCCACGTTCCACACGTGAAATCCCACTTCTCCTTGCCCGGCCAGGGCCGGCCCGCGAAGGTGTCGGCCACATGGTCGTGCTGGACCCCCAGGACATTGACCGTGAACACACCGTTCACGGTGAGCTGCTCCCGCACCGGGCTTCGCCCGTGCAGCGCGATCAGCACCATCGGCGGATCGTTCGACACCGCGGCCATCGCGCTGACCGTCTGACCGCCGCGGCCCGCCGCGCCGTCCGTGGTCACGACCGTCACACCGGTCGCGGCGGAGCCCGTACTCCTGAAAAAGGAGTCACGGAATTCCCGGTCCGAATCGGCGGATTCCGCTGCCATCTCCGTTGCGGATCGCTTGGCCATCCGCTGGCCTCCTCTCGTCGTCCTGCCGGCAGCATCGCAATCCCGGACAGCGCCTGTAAAATACCGGCTTCCGGTGCAGTGAATCCGCTTCTTTGATAGCCACGGCCGCAAGGGGAACATGGATTCCCGTTCTCCGTCGGAGCGAGCTGTGCATCAACGAATCCGATGCGGTGCAGCTCTTTTTCCTGGGGTCGCGGGCACGGCTTCGGCGTTACGGTCGGAAGGCGAGCCGAGCCGGAGAACCACGGCCGCGCTCCGTGCACGGATTCTTCCGCGGCGCCGAAGGGGACACAGCCCACCGATGACCACCGCACCCCAAGAGACGGACTGGCGCTCACTGCGCGACGCCGCCGCACCCGACGGCCGCGCCGTCATCGACGGCGCCCGCGTCGACAGCGCCGACGGCACGACGTTCGACAGCGTCGACCCGGCCACCACCCGCGTGATCGCGGAGATCGCCCGAGGCGGTTCCGCGGACATCGACCGAGCCGTCACCGCCGCCCGGCGCGCCTTCACCACGGGGGCGTGGAGTGCGTGCGGCACGGACGTACGCAAGCGGGCGCTGTCGCGGCTGGCGGATCTGATCGAGTCCCACGCCACCGAACTGGCCCTCCTGGAGTCGATGGACATGGGCAAGCCCGTGTCCCAGTCCGCGACGGTCGACGTGCCCGGCGCCGTGGCGACCTTCCGCTGGTACGCGGAACTCACCGACAAACTCGCCGATGAGATCGCCCCGACACCGCCGGGGTCCACCGCGCTGGTGACCCGTGAACCCCTGGGAGTCGTCGGTGCGATCGTGCCGTGGAACTACCCGCTGGAGATCGCGGCATGGAAGCTCGCGCCCGCGCTCGCCGCCGGCAACAGCGTGGTGCTCAAACCCGCGCCGGAGTCGAGTCTCACCGCACTCGTCCTCGGCGACCTGGCTCTGGAGGCCGGCATCCCGGACGGCGTCCTCAACGTCGTGCCGGGCCCGGGCCCGGTCGCCGGCGAGGCACTGGCGCTGCACCCCGACGTCGACGCACTGACCTTTACCGGCTCCACCGAAGTGGCGAAACTCCTGCTGTCGTATTCCGGTCGCTCCAATATGAAACGGCTCAGTCTTGAGGCCGGCGGAAAGAGTTCCAACCTCATTTTCGCGGATACGGCCGATCTCCGGCTCGCCGCGCAAAAAGCGGCCTTCGGCGCGTACTACAACCAAGGCGAAGTGTGCTCGGCGAACTCCAGAATCCTCGTCCAGGACGAGATCTACGACGATTTCCTCGCGGCTTTCCTGGAAGCGGCCCGGGCCTACCGGCCGGGCGATCCCCTCGACCCGGCGAGCGGGACCGGAGCACTCGTCTCCCACCGTCACGCCGACCACGTCGAGCACGCCATCCGGCGTGCCGCCCGTGACGGGACCGTACTCGCGGGCGGGGAACGTCCGACCATCGGCGGGTCGCGGGCCTACCTCACACCCGCCGTCGTCACCGACGTACCCGCGGATCACTTCCTCCACCGCGACGAGATCTTCGGCCCGGTCGCGGTACTGGCGCGCTTCACCAGCGAAGAGGAGGCCGTCACCCTGGCCAACCGGACACGGTACGGCCTGGCCGCGTCCGTATGGACATCGGATCTCGCACGGGCCCACCGGGTGTCCTCCCGGCTCGTGGCCGGCACCGTCTCGGTCAACACGGTGGACGCCCTCTCCGTCACCACCCCGTTCGGCGGCTTCCGCGAATCCGGCTTCGGCCGCGACCTGTCCCGGCACGCCATGGACAACTACACGGCCCTCAAGACCACATGGATCCAGCACGGTGAGGCCGTGTTGCGAAAGTAGCGCCGTCCGCCCGGCGGGCGGGGCGCGCGGCGTCCGGTCGGGTCTCCCGCACCCTGGCGTGCCCCACACGTCGACAAGTGCCTTCCACCCGTCGCTTGCAAAAGTGGAACCTCGTTCCGTATCGTTCCGGAACGGGGTTCCGCTTTTTTGTGATGCCGGAGCAGGGCCCGGCAGCCACGCCATGCAAGGCACCACGCTTCACCCGCATTGAGGAGACACGGTCATGCAGTACCGCACCTTGGGCCGCACCGGTGTGCAGGTCAGCACCCTCGCGCTCGGCGCGATGAACTTCGGGAGGATCGGGCGCACCACCCAGGAGGAGGCCACCGTCCTGGTGGACGCCGCCCTGGAGGCGGGGATCAACCTGATCGACACCGCCGACGTGTACAGCGGCGGCGAGTCGGAGGAGATGGTCGGCAAGGCCATCGCGGGCCGCCGTGACAACATCGTGCTGGCCACGAAGGCGACCATGCCGATGGGTGACGAACGCCATCGCCGGGGCAGTTCGCGCCGCTGGCTGGTCACCGCGCTGGAGGAAAGCCTGCGCCGCCTCGGCGTCGACCACGTCGACCTCTACCAGATCCACCGGTGGGACCCGGACACCAGCGACGAGGAGACCCTGTCGGCGCTGACCGACCTGCGGCGCGCGGGAAAGATCCGCTACTTCGGCTCCTCGACCTTCCCGGCCCACCGCATCGTGCAGGCCCAGTGGGCCGCCCGCGAACACCAGCTGGGCCGGTACGTCACCGAACAGCCCAGCTACTCGATCCTGCAGCGCGGCATCGAGACCCATGTGCTGCCCGCGACCGAGGAGTACGGGCTCGGTGTGATGGTGTGGAGCCCGCTGGCCTCGGGCTGGCTGTCGGGCGCGATCCGCGCGGGCAAGGAGATCACCACCAGCCGCTCGGCGTTCATGCCGCAGCGCTTCGACACCACCATCCCCGCCAACCGGGCCAGGCTCGACGCCGTCGAGCAACTGGCCGGGGTCGCCGCCGGAGCCGGTCTGACGATGATCCAGCTCGCCCTCGGCTTCGTGACCGCGCACCCCGGCGTGACCAGCGCGCTCATCGGCCCCCGCACCCCGGACCACCTGCACTCCCAGCTCGCCGCCGCCGACACCGTGCTCACCGCCGACGTACTCGACGCGATCGACGCCATCGTCACCCCCGGCACCGACCTCGCCCCGCACGAGAAGAACGACACTCCGCCCGCGCTGCTCGACCCGTCACTGCGCCGCCGCTGACCGTACGGGGACAGCGCCGGAGACAGCGGCCGGGAACAGCGGCCGGGCGGTTCGCCTGGCTACGACGGCAGCTCGGTCAACAGCCGGCGGTAGACGCGTGCGTAGGCGGCCAGCTGCGCCAGCGACAGTTCATCGCGACGCGGATCGTCGGCGGCCGGCTTCGTCTGCGGGCCGAGGCGTACGGTCTCGACGCCCCGGGCGCGCAGGACCACGCCGTCGGTCGACCCCGTCCAGCCGGTGACC